>DATIOP010000197.1:0-2008 GCA_035472975.1 Gemmatimonadales bacterium | reverse complement strand
AGGTACATGGCGGACTCAAACCCCAGCGAGATCGACTGAAAATATGGGGAGCCGATGGCCGCATCCCCGACCAGGAACACCGGGGAGCTGGTGAAGGGATGGTCGCCGGGTCCGGCCTTGCGCCAAGGCCGGCTCGTCGCGTTGCGGGCCCGGTACAGGTTCAGGGGTATTCGTATGATCTCGAGGTCGCCGACCAGCTCTCCATTAGTTTCCTGCCTGATCTTGTCAATGAACCGGTCCATCGAGGCGGCCACCGCTGGGAAGTTGGTGCGGAGCCACCCGCCATCGAATTGTGCGGGCATCGCCGCGTAGTCCTCGGCGGTGATGTGGACGATGCCGGTGACGTGGGTAAGGCCATTGTTGTCGCAGGTGCGGGCGACCGCCGGAATGAACTTGTACTGCGAGTTCCCCTCGTTCTTGTAGTACTTGCAAAACTCGTTGCAGTCGTACGCCTGCCCGTACAGGAATGTGACGACGATCGCGTACTCGAGGCGAATGTTGACGGTGTTGGCTCCTTCAATCACCGTACCGGAGCCCGGTACCAGGTGATCACGCAACAGCGACCGGGAACCCGTGCAATCGATCAGGGTATCCCCCGGCTCCAGCAGCGCCAGCGCGGCGTCCGGCGTCATGACGCCGGCAATCCGTTGCACCGGATGCGAGGCGCGCGTGTCGATCAGGTTGCTGAGGGAGCGCTCGATGCCATTGAGCGGAACGAATCCTTGTGCCCACTTCTGAAGCAGGGACATGAGGTCGGCAGGAATGGATTGCCTGAAGGCGAGCCCTTCCTCCAGCTCCGGTGGATCGAAGACGGCCTCAACGTTTTCTCCGTCGATATAATCGCTGCGATAGCTCTCAAGTGAATCCGCCACCAGGTACGAGGCGAGCTGGACCATGCGGGTCCGCTTGTACTCGGGTCGCTTCTCATAGAGATGGACCGAAAACCTTTCCATGGACTGAAGCAGCGCGGTCAGGAGAAGACCAACGGGGCCGGCACCGATGACGTGGACTTGACCCCGGGAAGGGAGGAATGCGGCGGATGTGCGGGCGGGGGACTCCTTCGCGGTCATTGGTTCCTTCTGGCCTTTCGAATCCAGCGCAGCGGTCCGGCCGGAGGGTGAGTTCTAATGGTCCGAGGTAGGATGATCCCAAGACGTGGTGGTCCCGCTTAAGGTGCGGGCCGAGGCGGTGGGGGGCAAGGATCACCTGCTCACAAATCTAGGTCTGCACCTCGGCGCCACTCAGAATACTGAACGGCCAGCGCGCCCAGACCCGAACCTTGCAACCGTGCAGTTCGGCGGGAATGAAGTGGGTCTGGGGCAGGTAGGAGCGCACCGCGCGGGCGAGCGCCGTGTCGGGGCTGTCCTCGATCGTTAAGGTCCGCAGATCGGCCAAGCCGGTCGAGTCGATCACGAACCGCGCTACGACATGTCCCGCGCGAACCGGGGAGTGAAACCCCGGTACGTCGTCGGCGACGAGGGCGTCTCGGTCAACTTCGGTCGAATCGAAGGTCCTGGCGCCGGTGGGATCGCGATGTCCACCGCTCGGAGGGCAGCTCGTTTCCGATACCTCGGGCACCCGTCCCGAGTTGGCGACCCCGCACCCGGTGGCGAGGATGACACAGAGAAGCAGACGATTCATCGAAAGGTGAGGTCTAAAGGGCAGCCGCTGCCAGAGCCTCCTGAAAATACTCCCGAACCGATTTAAACCCGTCCACTGAAAGGGTTCGCCGAGCCTCGGCCATGTCGATGACATCGCCGGCAGTGTAGTACAGCATCAATCCCGCAAACGACTTCTGGAGTAGATCGGTGGCCGCGGCATGTTGCCCCCGGAGCGCCTCTTCGGGGACGTGCTGGACCGCAATCGGCTTGCCAACCAAACCCTCGGCCAGTTGCACTACCTCGAGCGGACTCAGGGCGTCCGGACCCCCCAGCTCGATTGTCGCGTTGGCCGCCCGGGGATTGTTCAAAGCCGCAACAGCGCACCTGGCGACATCCCGGTAGGAAAT
>DATIOP010000196.1:0-9516 GCA_035472975.1 Gemmatimonadales bacterium | reverse complement strand
ACGGGGACCTTTCCGCCGACGTGGTCTGGGTCGTGGAGGATGCGACCGTCGGCGTCATCTCGGCCCGTGCGGCCGGGATGCGCGTCGTGGCGCTCCGCACTCCCGCCTACGCGGCGATAGGCCTCGAGATCGAGTGGGAGCTGGTGATTCCGGGCGGGGTGCACAGCTAAAGCTAGGCGAGAGCCGTTTGTCGCGCCTCCCTCCTCCTGGAGACTAGTTACGCACGAACGCGATCGTGACGACCTCTCGTGGTTTCCGGACCTTCAGAATGGAGTCTTCCGCCAGCACCACGCTCCGGGTGATCTGAACCAATGAGGCTGTCCCCGGTCGGGCGGAGGGGTCCAAAGCCTCCTTCAAGGCGAGCTGAACGGGCTCAACGGATACGACCCTGGCCGACACTTGCAGAGCGCCCTGCTTCTGAGCTTGGGCGGCTGGGATTGGGCCCAAGAGGGTCAGGGCGGCGAGGAGAACTGCTCCCCGTAGGCAGCACGGGGAAGTAGCGGCACGCGGCTCGGGGAGAGTCGCGCCCCGCGGTCGGGATGGAAGAGATTGGCGCATGACGACTTGGCCTTCCTGGCGGAGGGACTGATGCTGCTTAAAAATGCGGCTGAAGCGCCTAAATATGTGACACTAGAAACCACACACTTTCAAGCACTTAACTCGTGCCGCTATCAGGTTTGTGACACGCGGCACAGTGGTTGCCCTACCCCGGCCGTCCGGAGCTGACACTCCGACTGCATGACTGGGTTCTCTCAACTCCAACAAGGTGAGGCTAGGGCAATGCGCACTATTACCCGAGTATCGGCCGTTGTGGCCGCTGTCTTGACCCTGGGCGCTTTGCCGGCCAAGGCTCAGACCGCCAACATCAATGCCACCGCCACCGTATTCCAGGCCATTACTGTGGCTGGCAACAACCCGCTGACCTTTGGCAACGTCTTTCCCGGTGTACCCAAGACCGTCACCGCGGCCGGAGGAGCAGCGAACAGTGGCCGGTTCGACCTCACCGGTCAGGCGAGCGCACCAGTCCAGCTGACCTTCACTCTCCCGGGCAACCTGACGAGCGGCGTCAACAACCTGCCGATTGGAACCTGGACCGGCTGCACGAACCCCACTAACACCCAGGCGAGCTGCACTGCCTTCACCCCATCGGGCGCACCCAGCGCGAGCGCTTTCAGCGCCGCGAATGCTCTGTTTGTGTTCGTTGGTGCGACCGTAACTCCGGGCGCAGCTCAGGCCGCTGGCAACTACACCGGCACCGTCACTCTGACGGCGAACTACTAACACTGGCCGCAGGGCCTTCCGGGCATCTCACGGGTGATCAGGACTCGGCTATCTTGCTTGAGTCCTCCACCCGTGGGGTCCGCCCCGGGATTCCCGAATGTCCAAATGCCTTCGTTTCCTCTCGCTCCTGGCACTCTGCCTGGTGGCCCGGCCGCTGGCCGGCCAGTCGACGGTCACCGGCATGCAGAACCTCGCGTTCGGGGTCGTGATCCGCGGAGTCCCCAATTCGGTGGCACCCACCGATCCGGTACGGCGCGGGAGGTTCTACATCAAACACATCATCAACCATCAGATCGGTCTGCGTTTCACCCTGCCTACTCAGCTTGGGCGGGTCGGTGGAGGCGGCAACCTTCCGATCAGCTTCAGCGCGACCGACGGGATCGCCCTGGGCACGGCGGGAACCTCGGTCCCCGTCACCTTCAACCCCAACAACAATCAGACGTTCAACCTGGTCAGCAGCGCCGACTTCAACGTCTATCTCGGTGGGCGGGTCTCTCCCGCCGCCAACCAGGCAACCGGGAACTACACCGGTACCATCACGCTTACCTGCACCTTCTTCTGACGGTGCGCCGACTGTTCGCCATCATCGCCGTCGTCGCGGGGTTCGCCCGCGCCGCCGCGGCGCAGGGCGTCCTGGTCGCACCACACGCCGTCTATCTCGACCACCGTACTCGTAGCGGGTCCTTGACTCTCTACAACCCCGGCGCCGAGCCGGTCGAGATCGCGGTCAGCTTCTTCTTCGGCTATCCGGCGACCGACTCGCTCGGTCACTTCACCATCGCAACGCCCGACTCGGTCCAGGCTGGAATGCCGTCAGCCGCGGAGTGGATCGACGCGTTCCCTCGCAGGCTCACGCTCGCCCCGCTGCAGCGTCAGACGGTCCGGCTGCTGGCCCGACCGCCCCAGGGACTCCCGGACGGGGAGTACTGGTCCCGCATCATGATTTCCGCCAAGGGCGGCGTGGTACAGGTCGCGCAGGCCGACTCAAGCGGCATTTCGATCGGGCTCAACCTCGAAGTGCGCACGATAATCCCGCTCATCTACCGCAAGGGACAGCTGCAGACCGGCGTCGCATTGAGCGACCTGCACGCCGGGCGCGAGGGAGATTCGCTACGGGTCCAAGTCCAAATGGAGCGCCAGGGCGGAGCCGCCTACGTCGGCACTGCGAAAGGCGCCCTGCTGGACGAGAAGGGCAATCAGGTCAGCAAGTTCGAGCAGCCGATCGCCATCTACTACACGGCCGAGCCGTACTTCATGATGTCGCTCGCTGGACGAACCTCGGGGCGTTATCGACTGCGTCTCGAACTCTCCACCGAACGGACGGACATCGCTCCCGAACTCTTGCTCCGGGCACCGGTTACTCGTGATTCGATCGACGTGAGCCTGCCATGAGCCGCGCTGTCCGCTTCCTTGCGCTGCTGTGTTCGCTGGCCGCTTCTGGCCGGGGACTCGCGGCGCAGGAGGCGGAGCCGGTGCTGATCGAGCTGCAGTTGGGCCGGCTGACCAGCAAGACGGTCGAGGCGTTTCGGGCCGGCGACGCGGCGCTGATCCCGCTGGGAGCGTTCTTCGACCTCGCGGAGATTCACACAGCCCGCCAGCCCGATGGCAGCCTTGAGGCGATGGTCCAGCCGGGGAATGTGCGGTTCGTCCTCGATCCCGCAAGCAAGAACCTCACGCTGGGCAAGGAACGGATCGTCCTGACTGCCGACCAGCTCCAATCCACGCCCGCCGATGTCTACCTCGACACGCGAGTCCTGGGCCGCGCGTTTCAGCTCGATTGGGACGTGAGTTGGCAGGACTTGCAGGTCACCGTGATTGAACCGGGATCGTTGCCTGTTGCGCGGCGGCTACAGCGGGAATCCATGCTCAGCAGCCGGCTCGCCAGCTCCAGCACCCCCGAATACACCGGCCTGAGACTCGGTCTGGAGCGCCCCCGGGTGAACGGATTGGTCTTCGACTACTCCCTCCTGACGCCCACTACGGGATTCGATGCCGGCGCTTATTCCACGATGCTCGGCCTCGATGTCTTCGGGGGTTCGTTCGGATTCGGATTACAGAGTCAGAACGGCACCCAACGCGCACCGAGGGCCGATATCGGCTGGAACGGGATCTGGCGGGAGAACCATTGGCTCACCCAGGCCCAGCTCGGCGACGGAATCAGCAGTGGCCCGCGCTCACGCAGCCTCCGCTGTTTCTCGATTACCAACAGCCCGTTTGTGCGCCCGATGACCGTCGGCAACCTGCCCTTCACGGGTCAGCTGGGCACCGGCTGGAGCATCGAGGCCTACCGGGGTGGACGACTAATCAGCTTCGACTCGGTGAATGCGCTGGGCCAGTTCTCATTTGACCTGCCCATCGAGTACGGCGAGAACCCGGTCGATTTCATCGCCTACGGCCCGTTCGGCGAAATTCGGGAATTCAACCAGACCTATCGCCTGCGAACCGATGCGCTGCCGGCTCACCGGTTCGAGTACGGTCTATCGTTTGGGCAATGTCGAACCAATCAGTGCGACGCGACCGGCAACGTAGATCTCCGCTACGGCCTCTCCACTCGCTGGAGCGCGCGGGCAGGCTTCGACGGATTCTGGCGGACCGGTCCCAGCAATCTTCTGCACCCCTACGCAAGCCTCTTCGGTTCGCTGACCAATTCCGTAAGCCTCGAAGCCGAGGCGGTACGGGATGCGGTAGTGCGCGGGGCGCTCCGATTCGAGCCGTCCACCGACTTTCAATTCCAGGCCGACGTCTATCGCTTCGCTTCCGCGGTGCGCGACCCGATCCTGACGCCCGAGGGCAGGACGGATCAGGTAACGCTCTCGGCGTTCTTCCGACCGATCAGCCGGATGGGCGCCAACTACCTGGAAGCAAGCCTGGATCGGATCAATACCACGACCGGGATGCTCACAAGCGGCCGGCTCGGTGCGTCATTCCAGGTAACTGACGTTCGGATCCTTCCGGCCGTCCGTTTCCAGCGTCAGGAGGCCGGAATAGGGGGCGGGACCAGCGCGACCTTCTTCGGCTTCAATACCTTCATCCTCCCTCACCAGAACCTGGGCCCGGTACTGGGCAGCCTTTCGGCGAGGACGACGTTCGAGATGCAGCCCGGCGTTGGCGCGACCAGCGCGTCCGGATACATCGGTGCACCCCTGATCAAGGGTCTCCGGGCAGAAACCGGCATGACCTGGTTCCGGGGATCGCGTAGTCCCGGATTCTCGCTCCTCATCGCAGCCGAGCTTCCCAGCGTTCGCTCCTATACCAGCGTGAGCGCGGGTGGAGGAACCGACGCGGTGGGGACCCAGTACATCTCGGGTTCGACGATCTACAATCCCACCCGAAGCAGCATGGATTTCTCGGGTAGTCCGGCTCTATCCCGAGGCGGTGTGACCGGTCGAGTCTTTCTCGACCTGAACGGCAACGGCCGAATGGATCGCGACGAGCAACCGCTCGCGGGTGTCCGCATCGTAGTCGGCGGGATCTGGAGCACCTCGGATTCGAGCGGCCGCTACCGGGCATGGGACCTCCTGCCCTACGAGCCCACGATGGTGACGGTGGACTCGAGCACACTCGCTTCTCCGCTCTGGGTGCCGGCGTTTGCCGCCGCATCGGTCGAGCCCTCGCCCAATCGCTACCGCACCCTGGATATCCCGGTGTTGCCGGGCGGCGTTGTGGAAGGACGGGTCACCGGCCAGGCCATAGGGGGGATCACTCTTCGGCTCAAGCACAAGGCCTCGGGCGAGCAGCGCATTCTGACGACGTTCAGTGACGGGAGCTTCTACGGAATCGGCATCCGCCCCGGCGATTGGGAACTCACGGTTGACCCCAAGTGTCTCGAGGTCCTCAAGGCGGCGGCCGAGCCACTCACCTTCACCATTCTTTCCAACGAAGAAGGCAGCTCGGTAGAAGGGCTCGAGGTTCAGCTCTACTTCGCGACGGACCGGTAAGCAAACAACCCCGCATTGCGCGGGGTTGTTCGAACCCGGGCGGGGAGCCACGGGTCTGTGAAACCGGCCGTTGTTACAGCTGGCCGCAGGTAGGATCGGCCGGCTTCAGTTCGAGGTCAGTCGCTCTCCCGGAAGTATCGACCATCACACTCATAGACATACACCTCGCGAAGCCCGGGATGCCGGTCGTCGTAGCGATCGTAGTACCGGTCACCATGCGGGTCATACCAGGCGACCACCCGCTGTCGCGGCTTCTTGTACCAGCCTCGGTGATGGCCGTGGTTCCGTTCAACCACGATCACACGGGCAACATGGTAGCGAGGGTAGTAGTAGGGATTCACCGCGACGCGGGCAGCGACCGGTCCCTGGTGAATCACGATCTCCGCGCTGACGACCTGAGCTCTAAGCGCCTGAGGAACGACCAGCGCGATGACGGCGACAAACAATTTGGCCTTCATGCTGACCTCGTTCGATTGACAGGGGACGCCGGAAGCCAAGGCGAGCCCCATGCCGTGCGGAAAGTGTCCATCGAACAAGGACTTGGGCCGGATCACCTGGGGAGATGCCGTCCCTTGAGCCGGACGTTGAGCTGGCGAATGTCCACCGAGCGCGGCGGCCCTCGAATGCGTTGCCTGCCGCCTTGACAGCCCCAGAGGTGGCGGACATACTAGGGGCCCCTGAGGTTCCGTTTTACGAGCCTCGAGCTACCCGCCTTGGCGGGACCGCGTGCAGCGGAGTTCATCCGCTCGCACGTCGCTCCTGTGCCCAGCTCCCGATCTGTCGAGCACACTTATGTGGCAGCAGATCCTTTCTTTCTTTAAAACGCAGATGGAGGTTGACATGGCAGCGGATTTCTTCATTGGCGAGTCGCTGGTAGGGGATGGGAACGAGATCGCCCACGTCGACCTCATCATCGGCTCCAAGAGCGGCGTTGCCGGTGCCGCCTTCGTTAACGCGCTTTCGAACCAAAAGGATGGCTTCAGCACGTTGCTCGCAGTGGTCACCCCGAATCTGCCGTGCAAGCCCGACACCATTCTGTTCAACAAGGTCACCATCAAGGGCGCCAAGCAGGCGGTCCAGATGTTCGGCCCAGCCCAAACGGCGGTGGCCCGCGCGGTAGTGGACAGTGTCGCCTCGGGAGTCATTCCCAAGGACAAGGCGAACGACTGGTGCGTCCTGGTCGGAGTGTTCATCCACTGGCAAGCGGAAGACAACAAGAAGATCTACCAGTTCAACTACGAGGCCACGAAGCAGTCCATCGAGCGGGCGCTCAAGGGCCTGCCGACGGTCGATTCGGTCCTGAGTGGCGCCAAGACCGCCCGGCACCCGTTCTCGGGGGTCGACGGGGTCTGATTCACCGGCCGGCCAAGACGGAACCAACGAGGGGGCGGGCCGGGCCCGCCCCTTTGTGTTTCCCGGTCACTGTCCAAGACTTCTTGTGGCGAGAAGATGATGCGGAAGCTTCTGTTGCAGCTCGACAGCTCCAGACTGGCGAGCGTGTTTGATAAAATCGTGGCCTACGATGCCGGTGCAGACCAGGTCCTGAGTTACGGCGGAGTCGCCCCGGAGGACGTCCGGGACCTGGTTCATGGCTGCATTTTCACCCGCGGACCAAAGGACCTGCACAACACGGCGGTCTGGATCGGCGGGAACAACATGTCGCAGGGCGAACAGCTCCTCGCCATGGCGCAGGATGCCTTGTTCAAACCCTTCACCGTTTCCATCATGCTCGACTCGAACGGATCCAACACCACGGCGGCTGCCGCGGTGGTGAAGATCGAGCAGGCCATGGACACCGTGAAAGGCAAACGTGTCGTGGTCGTCGCCGGAACGGGACCGGTCGGCCAGCGGGTCGCCGGACTGCTGGGCAAGGGTGGCGCCAAGGTCATCATCACCTCGCGCAAACCGGAACAGGGAGAAAAGGCTCGGCGCAGCATTGGCGAGCGGTTCGAGATTCCGGTGGAGATCACCGAGCTGAGCAGCCCGGATCAGGCGAGCAAGGTTCTGGACAAGGCGGACATTCTGGTCAACGCCGGGCCGGCGGGGATCATGATGGTTCCCAAGGCTGCCTGGTTCGACCGTGGAGTAAAGGTGGTAGTGGATTTCAACGCCGTGTCGCCGGTCGGGGTTGAAGGAGTCGAGCTTAACGACGCGGGAGAGAAGCGCGGCGGTGCCGTGGTCTTCGGCGCCTTCGGGGTGGGAAACTTCAAGACCAAGCTGCACAAGCGGTGCGTAGCACGGCTGTTTGAGAAGAATGACCTCGTACTGGACGCCGAGGGGATCGCCGATATCGCGCGGGAGATGCTGGCGGGCTCCTGATCAAGTCCGTCTAGAGCTTCACCATGGTCCGAGTCATCGGGATCGACCCCGGCACCGTGAGCCTCGATCTTTGCGGATTGGACGGCGAACAGGTGTGGCTGGATCAATCGCTGCCTACGGCTTCGGCGCTGGAGTCGCCCCAATCACTGATAGAGTTGCTGCGCGAAGCGGGTCCGGACCTCATCGCCGGCCCGTCAGGCTACGGTCTTCCCATGGTCCCCGCCGAAGAGCTCGGCGAGGACGACCTGCGCCTGGCCTACCTCTCTCGACCCGGCGAGCCGGGAGGGATCGGAGGGTTGGGCCGCCTGGCCCGCGCCCTCGCAGAGAGCCGGCTGCCGGTGGTGTTCACCCCGGCGGTGATCCACCTGCCGACCGTGCCCCGACATCGCAAGCTCAACCGGGTGGATTTGGGTACCGCCGAGAAAGTCGCGGCGGCCGCACTTGGAGTGTGGGATCAGGGGCAGCGGAGGCAGCTTCGTCCCAAGGACACGTCGTTCATTCTGGTTGATCTTGGGGGCGCCTTCACGGCACTCATCGCCGTGAGCGATGGGCAAGTGGTGGACGGGATGGGAGGCACCAGCGGACCTATGGGTTGGCAGTCATCGGGCGCGTGGGCTGGTGAAGTCGCTTTCCTCGCTGGCACGGTGGACAAGACCATGCTTTTCGCGGGCGGTGTCGAGTCCATTGCCGCGGATAGCGGTGAGCCAAACCCCAGCCCAGTTGCTATTCAGGGATACGTCGAGGGCGTGATGAAAGGGGTGCTGTCACTCACCGCATCGTTGCCCCAGCCGGCGGAGATTCTCCTCGCGGGGCGCCGGGCCCGGGAGCGTCGAGTTCGTGATCCTCTGGTCTCCCGGTTGGAAGACATCGCGCCGGTTCGGGACCTCAGCGGTTTTGCCAAGGTGACCAAACAGGGAGCGCAGGGGGCGGCGCTCATTGCCGATGGCCTGGCAGGCGGGCGCTGGGCCGAGTTGGTAGACACCATGCGATTGCGGGAGGCTTCGGGCACGGCGCTCGACCACCTCAGCGTGATCACTCCGGCCCGCGCCCGGGAACGGCTGGGGCTCTGATGCGCCTATCTCTCCCCTCAGTTGTTCTTGCCGGCATGTCGGTGCGGGCCATGGCGGAGTCGGCGGCGAAGGCCGGCTACCGGGTCACGGCTCTGGATGGATTCGGAGACCTGGACACAGTCCGAGCGTCGGATCGCGTTCTCACCCCGCGGCGCGACCTCGATCGCCCGTACAGTGTCGAACGCCTGGTCACGCTCTCGAAGTTGGTCACGGCAGATTCATTCGCCTACGGTGCCAATCTCGAGAACCACCCCGCCGCACTCGGCAGGCTCGTAGAGGGACGCACTCTCCTGGGCAATGGCCCTGCCGAGCTGCGCCTCGCGCGCAACCCGATCAGGCTGGCGGAGATTCTGCGGAGGTACCGACTCGCCGTGGCAAACGTTCGCACTACCCCTCCCTCCAAGGGAGCATGGTTGCTCAAAGGGCGACGTTCGGGCGGCGGGCGCACAATAGAGACCTGGAGAGAGGGCATGCCTGTCCCGCGCTCGTGTTACTTGCAGGAGCGCATTCGCGGGATACCAGCATCAATCGTCTTCAGCGCCGATGGTGAGCGGATTATTCCTCTCGCGATCACCCGCCAACTCATTGGAGTTCGATACCTGGGGGCAGCCGCGTATTGGTACAGCGGCAACATTCTAGCGCCGGTCAAGGATTCCCATCTCCCGCTAGGGGAGGCGCTCTTCGAACGAGCGAAGGCCTTGGCTGAGGTTGTCGCCGGGAGCTGCGGTCTCAAGGGTTTGAATGGCGTAGACTTCATCGCCCAGAATGGAGTCCCCTTCCCTATCGAGGTTAATCCGCGCTACTCGGCTTCGCTCGAGCTGGTCGAGCGGGCCTTCGGCGTCTCGGCATTCCAGCTTCACGTGCTCGGTTGTCGAAAGAAGTTGCCAGCCTGCTTGGAAATCCCTCGC
>DATIOP010000195.1:0-4296 GCA_035472975.1 Gemmatimonadales bacterium | reverse complement strand
ACTTCCAGCCGGGTGAACCGCAGGGTGAGTTCGGGTGCCCCGGCAATGCGGCCTCCGCCCTTGGCGTGGGTCACTTCGCCATGCAAAACGGCGCCGGCCGGAAGCGTACCGGCCGACAGCTGCATCGGCTCGGTGGTCTTGAGGGTTACCGCTTCACCTGCATTGCTGTTCTCGGTCGAAATCGTGTGCTCGAGCGCGCCGACCACCGAAGTACCGGCTGGTATGGTAGCTTCCACCGTGCGACCGCCCTTAGTGACGACCGCGGCCGCGACGACTCCAGCCACGGCGAGGCTCAAGATTCCAACCAGAACCCTGCTCCCACCGGACCACGCGGCTGAACTGGTGGATTGATTTTCCATTGCATCCTCCTCATGAAGAATTCATGGTGGCAAATCGGCCTCCGCCACGTACCTGCAACTTGGCCCGGCCCCCGGTTGGCACTCTGTGACGATCGCCACGCGATGAGCTAAGTCGTTGTGGGGTAGGTATCTTTGTACCAACTTTCCAGCCGATAAAATGACTTTGCCCGCGCCCGAATCCATCTCCATCAAGCTCAATAACGGTAGTGTCAGTGGGCTGTTGCAGATTGCTGGCGACGTGACCCATCTCTACGTCGTGGCACATGGAGCTGGCGCCGGTATGCGGCACCCTTTTCTCGATTCGATGGCGCGACTACTCGCGGCCTCCGGCATTGCGACCCTTCGCTACCAGTTTCCCTACATGGAGGCGAAGAAAAGCCGTACCGATTCCCCCCCGGTGGCGCACGCGGCAGTTCGAGCCGCGGTGGCGAAGGCGGCCGAACTATTGCCCGGAATCCCGCTGCTTGCCGGTGGCAAGTCGTTCGGCGGACGGATGACCTCGGGAGCGCACGCGGAGTCTCCGTTGGACGAGGTGTGCGGACTGGTCTTCCTTGGGTTCCCGCTGCATGCGCCCGGGAAGCCGGGCCTCGAGCGGGCCGTACACCTGGCTTCGGTCCGGATTCCCATGTTGTTCCTGCAGGGCACTCGCGACGATTTCGCGCGGCTCGACCTCATCACCGAGGTCTGTGCCGGGCTGGGCCCGCATGCGAGGCTGGAGCTCTTTGATGGAGCCGATCACTCCTTTGGCGTGAAGAAGGGCAGCGGCCGCACCAAGGTCGAGGTTCAGGAGGACATGGCGGCAACCATTGCCGCCTGGGCCGACCTGGGTCCTCGCGGCGCCGACGAATGATCTCTCCTCCCGTTCCAACCGCTCGTCAGCGTCAGGCCATCGAGGCCTCGCTCGGCCCGCTGCTGGTGCTGGCCGGACCGGGGGCAGGGAAGACCTTCTGCCTGATCGAGCGGATTCGCTACCTGATCGGGCGGCTGGAAGTCCCTCCGGAACGAATCGTTGCGGTAACCTTCACCAATAAGGCGGCGGGAGAGATCGCCCACCGGTTGCGCGGCTCACTGGGACTCGCGGCGGACCAGGTCACCCGCTCGACGATTCACGCTCTGTGCGTGCAGCTGCTCCGGCAGTACGGCTCCGCGATCGGGCTGACCCAGGGCTTTGGAATTGCCGACGAGGAGTATCAGGCCCAGGTGCTGCGCCGCGCCGGTCACCGCTACCCCGCCTCCTGGCCCCTCAAGTACTTCAGCCAGCACAAAATCCTCGGCGAGCCCCTCGGTGACTACACGGCCAAACTCTTCCAGAGGTATCAGGAGATTCTCGAGGCGCGAGGGCTGTTGGACTTCGATGACCTGGTGGTCAAAGCCGAGCAGCTGATTCGTACCCGGTCGGACGTCGCGGCGGAGATCGCGGCGCGGTGGTCCTATGTCCTGGTCGACGAAGCCCAGGATCTGAACCCGTTCCAGTACGCGATTCTCCATCGCCTGGCCCAGGATCACCGCAACATTTTCATGGTGGGAGACGACGAGCAGTCAATCTTCTCCTGGACCGGAGCCGATCCCAGGGTTCTGCGTCGCTTTCTGAACGACTACAGGATCACGGCAGACCCCATCGTTCTGAATGAGAACCGGCGCTGTACGCGCGACATCTTTACCACAGCACGGCGCCTCGTCGCTCACAATCCCAGGTTGCACGAGAAGGAATTGAGCGCGACGCGCGAATCGCAGTGGCCGGTACTGGTGCGCCATTTCCCCGACGAGAAAGCGGAAGCGGATTGGCTTGTCGCCGATCTGGTGCGGGATCGGGAGGAGAACACGCTGGCATGGGGTGATTTCGCGCTGCTCTACCGCAAGCACTCGATCGGCGAAGCGCTGGAGGCTCGCCTGGTCGAAGCGGGAATACACTGCCAGCTCGCCGAGGGAAGGGCCTTGGCGGACGTGAAGGTGGTCAAGTACCTGATCGCGGCGTTGCGGGTCATCGAACGCCCCGGCGATCCGATCTTGGAGGAACAGTTCACCAAAGTCGTGTTGCCCCAGGCACTGTATGACACGCTCAGAGCCGACGCGGAGCAGAAGCGCACCGAATTCGTAGAGTGGCTCCGGCAGCTTGGCCGGCAGTTACCCCACAAGGACGAAGACGGGCGCAAGATACGACGCTGCCTTTACGTCCTCGGCAACCTCCCGGTCTTTGCCGAGCGACATGACAATCTCGCCGCCCTGATCGGAGAGCTGCTCTCCCAACGGGTCGGTGAGTACCGGACCATTCTCGAAGAGCACGCGGAAGAGATTACCGATCCCGCCAGCCATCCTGCGGCGACCGAATTGGCACAGCGCCTCACTCGGATCCGCTATGGTCGCGGGACTGCCTGGCTCCCTTGGATGGGCGGCGCCGAGCTGGGGCTGGCCGGCCTTCTTCGGGAAGCAGGGGTGACGATGGTGGAGTATCAGGGGCCGGAGGCGAAACCGCGGACGGAAGACGTGGTTCTCTCATCCGAGGGAGACCCGGCGACTCGTTGCCTGGAGCTATTCAAGGCCCTGCAGATAGTCGCGGCCGAGTCGGGGGGAGACGCGTTCCGCGATTTCATCTCGGTGGACGTCGAGACCACGGACAACGACGTGGATGGCTGTGACGTGGTGGAGTTGGGAGCGGTCCGGGTTCGGGACGGGGTGGTCGTCGAGGATTTCCAGCGGTTGGTCAAGCCAACCCAGCCGGTGAGCCCCCGTTCCGTGGCGATTCACGGTTACACCGAGGAGGCCCTCGCAGACGCTCCGGACTTTGCATCGGTATGGACGGAGTTCCGTGCCTTTGCCGCAGGCGATCTGCTGGTCGCTCACAACGGACACGGGTTCGACTTCCCCGTACTGCGCCGGCTGGCGAAGGACCATCCTGCAGGAAATGACTTCCTGGCACTCGACACGCTGCCACTCGCACGGATGCTGCACCCGGGCAGCCGGGCCCTGGCGAATCTGGCCCACAGCTTCGGGATCGAGACGGGACGGGAGCATCATGCGCTCGATGACGCCCGCACCCTGGCTGGCGTCTTCCTCAAGCTGGAAAGCCAGAAGCTCGCTCGGGCCAGAAAGACGAGCCTCGTCTCCGCGATCGATCACCTCGCCGTGGCCCTGGCGCTCACCAATCCCGGAGAGAAAAGCGAGGCAAGGCTCTTTCTCGATCTGGGCAAACTCTTCGCCCTCGGCCGCTACTCCAAGGCGCTCGAATCATATGAGGCGGAGCGCGCTCGCCCCGGCGGGGAGACCGCGCCGGCGCGCGAGGACCTGATTGAACGCCTGGGCGGCAGAATCCTCATGGAAAGACTCCGGAAAGAGCGGACCGCGGACGAGCGCTATCCGGCTGCCATGGCCCGTCTCCGTCGCCTGCTCGACAGCGTTCCTGAGACAACACCCCTTATGGAGCAGCTCTCCGATTTTCTGGATCGGGTCGCACTCTCCAACACCCGCGGCGGTCCGGAGCTGGATCGGGGCCGAGTGAGCCTGCTCACCCTGCATTCGACCAAGGGCCTCGAATTCCCCCGCGTCTATGTCGTCGGGGCCGAGGATTCGGAACTGCCGGGAATCAAGACTGGAAACGGGGAGACGAAGCCCAGCGAAGTTGAGGAAGCGAGACGCCTGCTCTACGTGGGCATGACCCGCGCCATGGACCGACTGGTGCTCACGAGGGTCGATCGGCGGGACCAGAATCCCACCGGCGGGATGCGCTTCCTGGAGGAGATGGAGCTAGTGGCTGAGGAGTGTGGGGTCAGGGGTGGGACGTAAGACGTAAGACGTAAGACGTGAGACGGGAGAAGGGAGACGGGAGTCTTTCATACCGAGACTGCGGGTGGGCAAAAAATTGTTCTCGGGCAGAGTCACGAAGAAGTTGTAGTGCCGCTCGTCAAAAAATTTATAGAATCCTATAGAGACTTGCCGCTTG
>DATIOP010000194.1:0-2398 GCA_035472975.1 Gemmatimonadales bacterium | reverse complement strand
CGCCATTCGCCCGTGCTGCAAGCCGCAGAACTCGGCGCACTGGCCCGGGTAGTTCCCCTCGACCTCCGCCTTGAACCACAGATTGTTGTGCCGGTTGGGGAACACGTCCCGCTTACCGGCGAACTGCGGCAGCCAGAAGCTGTGAATTACGTCGGCCGTGGTCATCTCCAGATTCACCGTGCGGCCGGTCGGCACGTGCAATTCGTTCGCCGTCACGATACCGAGATCGGGATAGCGGAACTCCCACCACCACTGGTGGCCGATCACCTCGACCTGCAGCGCCTCGGGCCCCGGTTTGGTAGCGGTCCGGAAGATGGTACGCACCGTGGGGACCGCGATCAGGGCCAGAATGACCGCCGGGATCATGGTCCACACGATCTCCAGCGTGGTGTTTCCATGTGTCTGCGCCGGCTCGGGAGCCCCGGGCCGAGCCCGGAACTTCCAGATGGCGAAGAGGAGCGCCCCTTCCACCAGCACGAACACGATGGCCGCGAGATATACCGTCTTGCGGAAGGTGGCGTCGAGCAGATGTGCGAAATCCGAGCGCGGCAGCAGCGTGGTCTGCGGGTAGTCGCGGGCACAGGCGAGAACCGCCACCGCGACGACGGCGAGCAGCATCCAACGCGATGGCCACCGGCCCACCACGGTCCGGAGGGACATTTAGGAAATCGTCCTGTCAGCGGGGAGCGACGAATGCATGCAAATGCAGCGGTACACAGTATTTATTCACCTGAGCTGCGTCAAGATTGGCTGGGGAGAAAGAGCGCGCTAATCTAATGTGTCACAATGCAATTGCGCCAGCCGACCTTTAGCGTATTTCCGGCAGCAGCCGCACCCCAGGAGTGTCAAATATGCCCCCCGCCCAGCGAGCAGCCCTGATCCAGCGCTACCAGGATGGACCCGGGATTCTCGAGGCCGCCCTGGCCAAGGTACCAAGTGAGGCCCTCAAGTTCCGGCCCGCTCCGGGCAAATGGACGGTTCACGAGGTCATCATCCACTGTGCCGACAGCGAGACCAACTCCCACATGCGGATTCGTTATCTGCTCGGGGAAGACGATGCCCTCATCGTGGGATACGACCAGGACCGCTGGGCCAACGTGCTAGGGTATCACGATCTCCCGCTGGAGCCCGCCCTGGCCACGGTACGCGCCGTTCGCGCCAACACGGTGCCGCTCCTGCGCCGGCTGACCGAAGAGCAATGGAACCGGACCGGGCGCCACACCGAGTATCCCAGCTACGGCGTCGAGCAGTGGCTCCAGATCTATGCAGAACACCTTGAGATCCACGGCAGGCAGATTGAGCGCAACCTGAAGGCCTACGTAGAGAAGAAGTAAGGAGTAAGGAGTAAGGAGTAAGGAGTGAGGAGGAAATTTCTCCTTACTCCTCACTCCTCACTCCTCACTCCTCACCGGCAGTCCTACCGGACGGGCACGTCGAACGCCACCGGATCCGGGACATCGAAGGAGTAGTGCCACCACTCCTGGTCGTATTGCTTGAATCCTTCCGCCTCCATCACCTGACGGAGCAACTGCCGGTAACGCATCGTACGTCCCGAAGCATTGGCCCAGTGCGCCTCTTCTGAGAACGTGTCGAACGGCGTACCCATGTCCACTTCGCGCCCGCCGACCGAGAAGTCCACCAGGGTCAGATCGACCGCCAGGCCGAGGTTGTGGCGACTTCGGCTCGCGATATAGCCGTCCTCGATCAGGTGCATCTGCCCGGTCCGTCGCGCCCAGTCGACCATGGCCTGAGTGGCGCGCACGGGGCGATAGCCATCGAAAATCTTGAGTCCCATCCCGCCGCTCCGCAGCCGTTGCTGAACCCGGTGGAGCGCCTCAGCCGCTTCTCTCCGGAGATAGGCCTTGTTTGCCTCGTATCCCGGGAGAACCGCGCCGGTGAAGTTGTTCGGCGTGAAATAGCGCGCCTCGACCACGATCGTGGTGTCCTCGGCACGCACGTCCGCCAGCTCGCGCATGGCTACCGAATCGGGGGCGATGTACTGGGCCGAATCCTGACCGAAGAGAGGCCCGGCGATTACAGCCGTCGTGACCAAGGCAGAAACCAGTCGATTCATGGCGCGAAGGGTGTGGGTGACCGGACGTTGCCCGGATTGAAACGTACGAACTTAGCAGCTAAGCCATTTGGGGACAGGCCATTAGAGTAATCCGATGGCCGAGGTTAAAGTCATGTGCTATCTTCTGCTTCAGTTGGCCGCGACGCCCCGGGTGAACTCCCTGAACCCGGGCCGTTTCCTTTTTGTTGAGTCCACCAATGTTACGCGAGATGCGTCTGAAGCTGAGCAGCGAGATCGGGCAGCTCAGTCACGAATTGAATGTGGTCATCCCCCAAGCCATCGCCCATGCGGTGGAGCTGGGCGACCTGCGCGAGAACTCGGAGT
>DATIOP010000193.1:0-12413 GCA_035472975.1 Gemmatimonadales bacterium | reverse complement strand
CTCGGCGGCCTTGCCAAGGAAATCAAGGCAGAAGCCGTCATTCCTTACGAGGAAATCCCCGGTTTCCCCCTTTCGACCGTCGAGGCCCACGCCGGCCGCCTGATTCTCGGAAGCCTGAGCGGCAAGCCGGTCGTGGCCATGCAGGGACGGTTTCACCGGTACGAGGGGTATTCCCTCCAGCAGGTCACCTTTCCCGTTCGCGTCATGCACGCCCTCGGCGCCGAGACACTCGTGGTGTCCAACGCCTGCGGAGGGATGCATCCGCTCTGGTCGCCGGGAGACTTGATGCTGATCGCCGATCACATCAATCTCATCGGCGACAATCCGCTCATCGGTCCTCACGACGACCGCCTCGGTCCCCGCTTCCCCGACATGTCGCAGCCCTATGATGAGAGCCTTCGCGCCATGGCGCGAAAGCTGGCGCTCGAGTTGGGCATCACGCTCAGGGAAGGCGTCTATGTCGCGGTGACCGGTCCAAACCTCGAAACCCGGGCCGAGTACCGGATGCTTCGCGCCATGGGTGCAGACGTCGTGGGGATGTCTACCGTGCCTGAGGTCATCGTGGCAGTGCAGGAGGGGATGAAGGTACTGGGTATTTCGATCATCACCGACCAGTGCCTCCCGGATGCGCTGGAACCGGCGAGTCTCGAGAAGATCATCGCGGTTGCCAACCGGGCCGAACCTTCGCTGACGCGGCTGGTGGCCGGAGTGGTGGAGCGTCTGGCTGCATGAGCTTTACGCCTTGGCCGGACCAGAGTCCGGATCAGATGGAGAAGGACCTGCTCGAAACCTGGAAAGCCGAGCGGCTTTTCCAGCGTACCCTCGAAGCCAATCGTGACGGTAAGCCTTTTGTGTTTTATGAGGGACCGCCAACCGCGAACGGCCGTCCCGGCATCCATCACGTCTTCTCCCGTACCATCAAGGACCTGGTCTGCCGCTACCACGCGATGCAGGGGGAGTCGGTGACCAGGATCGCGGGCTGGGACACACACGGCTTGCCGGTCGAAATCGAGGTGGAAAAGCAGCTGGGGCTCACCGGTGGGAAGAAGGCAATCGAGCAGTACGGCGTCGAGAAGTTCAACGCGAAGTGCCGGGAGAACGTGTTCACCTACAAGCAGGACTGGGAACAGCTCTCCGACCGGATCGCGTACTGGCTCGACTACGAGCATCCCTACATCACGTACAGCAACGACTACGTCGAATCGGTCTGGTGGCTACTCAGTCGACTGTACGAGAAGAGTATGCTGTACCGCGGCCACCGGGTGCTTCCGTACTGTCCCCGCTGCGGCACCGCGCTCTCCAGCCACGAGCTGGCGCTCGGCTACGAAAAAATCCAGGATCGCTCCATCTATGTTGCGTTCCCGCTGGAAGACGGGAGCGGTCGCGAGCTGATCGTCTGGACGACCACTCCGTGGACGCTGCCTTCCAACGTCGCGGTCGCGGTTCATCCCGATCTCGAATACGGCACCTATTCCAGCAGCAAGCATCCGGGCCGGAAGTTCATCACCGCGATCGCGCTGCGCGACAAGCTGGACGAGGTGCTTGGCGGTGAGATAAAAGAAGAGTCCGCCGCCGTGTCCGGCTCATCATTGGCGGGGCTTCGCTACCGGCGGCCGCTGGATATCGTCCCTCTCCCAGGCGATGCGAAGCATTCAGTCGTCATCACGGGAGACTTCGTCACCGCGGACACCGGCTCCGGTATCGTGCACATGGCGCCGGCCTTCGGTGCGGATGACTACGCCGCGGGGAAAAAGCATGGGCTCGCCTTGCTCATGCCGGTGGCACCCGACGGAACTTTCCGCGGAACTTCCTGGCCCGATCTCGACGGCAAGCTCGTTACCGACAAGGAGACCAACGAACTCATCATCCGACGGCTGAAGGCTGACGGCCGCTGGCTGCACACCGAGCAGTACGAGCACGACTATCCCCACTGCTGGCGCTGCTCCAGCAAGCTGATCTACTACGCGCGGGACTCCTGGTTCGTCCGCACCTCGGCGGTGAAGGAGCGAATGCTGGAGGTGAATCGGTCAGTGAACTGGAGCCCGCCCGAGGTAGGCTCGGGGCGATTTGGCGAATGGCTGGCCAACAACGTGGACTGGGCGCTGTCGCGAGACCGGTACTGGGGTACACCGCTTCCGGTCTGGGTCTGCGACAAGGAGTCGAGCCACGTCGAGGTGATCGGGAGCTACGCCCGGCTCGCCGAGCGCTGGGGCAAGCCGTTGCCCGAAAAGTTCGATCCCCACAAGCCGTACATCGACGGCTATACCTGGAAGTGTTCCTGTGGCGGAATGATGCGCCGCGCCGCCGAGGTGATCGACACCTGGTTCGACTCAGGGTCAATGCCGTACGCGCAGTGGCACTATCCGTTTGAGCATGAAGCCGAATTCAAATCGCACTTTCCTGCCGACTACATCTGTGAAGGGGTGGATCAGACTCGCGGCTGGTTCTACTCGCTGCTGGCGATCGCGGTCACCGTGTTCGACAGCCCGGCCTATCGCAACGTGATCGTCAACGGTCTGGTGCTGGACGCGCAGGGCCAGAAGATGTCCAAGACCCGGGGCAACGTGGTGGATCCCTGGGAGATGATCCGCGAGTTCGGCGCCGATGCGGTCAGGCTTTATCTGCTGGCTTCGAGCCAGGTCTGGGCCGCGAAGCCGTTCGACCGGAAGAACATCCCGCAGATCACCGGGAACTTCGTCCGCGCCCTGCGGGAGACCTACCGATTCTTCGCATTGTACGCCGATCGGGAGATGCTGAAGGCGGCCGGCACGCTGACGCTCTCCGATCGCTGGATTCTGAGCCGTCTCGATTCGACCATCGAAGCGGTTCGTGCGTCCTACGACGGCTACGACGTCACCGCCGGCACTAAAGTCCTGATGGCGTTCGTGGTGGACGATGTCTCCAACTGGTATGTGCGCCTCAACCGGGGCCGCTTCTGGGCTCCCGACGCCGCTGCCGACCCCGCGGCGGTCGCGACGCTTCACCATGTGCTGACTGCGGTTAGCCGTCTCCTGGCTCCAGCTGCTCCGTTCATGAGCGACTGGCTCCACCGGTCGCTCACCGGTGGATCAGTGCATCTCGCTCTCATGCCGGTCCCCTCGGCGCCTCGGGACCAGGGTCTCGAATCGGCGATGGATGCCGTGCGGCGCCTGTCCTCGCTTTCCCGCGCCGCGAGGGAAACTGTGAAGCTCGGCGTTCGTCAACCGCTCTCAAGGCTCCTGGTCGCCATTCCCGCGAGCGTGGATCGGCAGGCTTTCGCGAAGCTCACCGAGCTGTTACGCAACGAGGTAAACGTCAAGGCCGTAGAAGTCGTGGAATCGGACACCGCTCTGGTCAGGCTGCGGGGGAAGGCTAACTTTCGCGCCCTCGGTAAACGGTTCGGGAAACAGACCCCGGCGATTGCCGCGGCCGTTACCCGCCTGACGGCGGAGCAGTTACAGGTGCTGGAAGGGGGCGGGGAGGCCACCCTGGAGGTGGACGGTTCCCCCACCGTCTATCTTTCAGATGAGGTAGTGGTGGAGCGGGAGGTGGCCACCGATTTGCTGCTGCAGAGCGACGGTCCGTATGTAGCGGCGCTCGACCCGCGGGTTGATCCTGTCTTGCGGGACGAGGGCCTGGCCCGGGAGATCGTCCACCACGTGCAGCGCCTGCGTCGCGAGGCCGGATACCGTTTCGCGGATCGGATCGAACTGGGGCTGGAGGGGCCGGCCGAAATACTGGACGCCTCCCGGGCCCACGCCGAATTCATTCGGAACGAGACGCTGGCTCGGCGCTTCGAGGTCGGTGCCCGTCTCGACGCGGCGGACCTGACCCAGGACGTGGACCTGGACGGACAGCGGGTAACTCTGAGCACAAGGCGCTACGAAGCGGGTGGCGGGAGCGCTCGACCACAACCGACGGGGAAGTAATGAACAAGAAGAATTTGACGCACTTTGAGAAGCGGCTGCTCGAGGAACGGGCGCGGGTGATGAAGGAACTTGGGTACTACGACGAGTCGTTCAACGCCACGCTGCAGTCATCCGACGGCGACCTGTCTTCCTACTCCTTCCACATGGCGGACCAGGGGACCGACGCCATGGAACGCGAGAAGCAATTCCTGTTTGCGTCACAGGAAGGACGCTACCTCTGGCATGTAAACGAGGCGCTGCGCCGGTTGTACAAGACACCCGAAAAGTTCGGCCACTGTCACCAATGCGGCGACGAGATCAACTTCGAGCGGCTGGACGCGCTGCCTCACGCGCGGCTCTGCATCAAGTGCAAGGAAAAGGAAGAGGATGCAAAGCGGCGCTGAGCGTCGGCTCTACTGGGGCACCGCCCTGGCGGTGATCGCCTTCGACCTGATCACCAAGTTTCTCGCGGAAAAGTTCCTGGTGGCCTCGGTGGGCCGCCAGGTTGTGGGGCAGTGGCTGCAGCTCCGCCTGGTCTACAACCCCGGGGCCGCGTTCGGCCTCGACGTAGGACCCTACTCCCGCTGGATCTTCATGCTGGTCGCGGTCGTCGCCGTGATCGCGCTCTACCGGATGTCGCGCAATGCGCTTCCGGGTGACTGGTTCCGGCAACTCTCTCTGGGCCTGGTGAGTGGCGGCGCCCTCGGCAATCTGGTGGACCGGGTGCGCAACTCGCAGGGTGTTGTGGACTTCCTCGACGTCGGTGTCGGCGCTTACCGCTGGCCAACCTTCAACGTGGCCGACATGGCCGTGAGCTGCGGCGCCATCGCGCTCGCGATCTCGCTCTGGCGGGAAGACGCCCGCCGGGAGACCGTGACCGAGCCGACCCCGGTTGGAGTAAGGAGTAAGGAGTGAGGAGTGAGGAGTGACGACGCCCACGACTCATCACTTCTTACTCCTCACTCCTCACTCACGTTCACGGTCCTTAGCGAGTCGACCGAACGGCTCGACCGTTTCCTCGCCGATCAACTCCAATTCTCCCGAACTCAGGCCGCCCGGCTGATCGCCGCCGGCTCGGTAACCGTCGGCGGTAAACCGGCGCGCGCTTCGCGCCTGCTCGAGCGTGGCGATGAGGTCGTGGTCACCTACCCCGATCAGGAGCCGCCCCGCAACATTCAGCCGGCTCAAATTCCCCTCTCAGTAGTCTTCGAAGACGAACACCTCGCCATCATCGACAAGCCTGCCGGGTTAGTGGTTCATCCCGCGCCAGGTCACTGGCAGGACACCCTGGTGAATGCCCTCGTGGCCCGCGGCACTACGCTCTCCAGCGGAGCCGAAGGGCGTCCCGGCATCGTGCATCGTCTCGACCGCGATACCTCGGGCCTCATGGTCGTCGCCAAGACCGAGCTGGCTCATCGCCGTCTCGGTGCCGCCCTCGCGGCCCGCCGGATCAACCGGCACTATGCTGCGCTGGTCTGGGGACATCTCGACAGCGACCCCGTGGTGATCGAAGCACCGCTCGGGCGAAGCCCCCGCGACCGCAAGCGCATGGCGGTACTTCCCGAGGGCCGTCCCGCCCGCACCGACGCCTTTCCCGTGGCCCGGCTCTCACTGGTGGACCTGGTGCGTCTGGAGCTGCATACCGGTCGCACGCACCAGATCAGAGTTCATCTCGCTCACATCGGCCACCCCGTGGTGGGTGAACCGGTCTACACTGCGGGGGGTAGCCGACGGATGTCGAACGACCGGTCCGGTGCGGCGGCCCTGGAACGCCTCGCTCCGCGTCAGGCATTGCATGCCGCCTACCTCGGTTTCCGCCATCCGGCGACCGGGGAGGCCCTCGAATTTGAGGCCCAATGGCCGGCCGACCTGCAGCCTTTGCTGGTTGCGGCGCTAGGGTCCGGAAATCCCGTTGTTAATTCGGATGCCCTTCGGTATCTTCGTTTCTTTAAAGCACATGGATGACGTCCAGCGCATCAGACTTGTGGTCTTCCGGGTCGGCGAACTGGCCTGCGCCGTACCTGCGGCAATTGTTCGGGAGGTCATCGCCCAGCAGCCGGCAACCCGGATTCCTGGAGCCTCGGCCGAGGTCGACGGACTCTTCAACGTCCGCGGCACGCTTTTGACTGTCTTTGACGGTCGGCGGATCCTGGAACGGCAAGGTTCGGCCGATGAGGACGGTTCGGTCCTGGTAATCGAGACCAACGGTCGCACTGTCGGACTGGGAGTGGACGAAGTCCTGGATCTGGTGGAGGTGCCTGTGGACAGTCTCGATCAACGAGAGGCCCTCCCCGGAATAGATCCGCGCCTGGCCCGAGCGGTGGGCCGGTCTGGACAACGGGTCTTTGCAGTGCTCGACACCGACGCGCTGCTCGCACCGCTTCTGACCTGACGATCAGTCTTTTCAAAAGCCCAAACGCTGCTCGCAACCGGAGGATCGCGTGAGCCATACGGTGCTGGTCTGCGATGATGCCATCTTCATGCGCACCATGATCTCGGACATCCTTGCCCAGGCGGGATTCGAGGTCGTGGGTGAGGCGGAGACCGGGCGCGAGGCGGTGGAGCGCTATCGCAAACTCAAGCCTGACCTCGTCACGATGGACATCGTGATGCCGGATATGGGCGGCATTGATGCGGTACGCGAGATCTGCAAGGAGGATCCCGACGCCAAGATCCTCATGTGCAGCGCGATGGGACAGCAGGCCCTCGTGGTCGAGGCGATCCAGGCGGGCGCCAAGGATTTCGTGGTGAAACCGTTCCAGCCCTCCCGGGTGCTCGAAGCGGTACAGCGCGTGCTCGGCTGAGTTCATGGATCTATCGCGCTACGCCGCACTCTTTCAGACGGAGAGCAGGGAACACCTGGGCAGTTGCGCGCAGGCCCTGCTGGAGTGGGAGCGCGATCTCAAGGCCACCGAGCCGGTGGTCACGGTGTTTCGCGGCATGCACACCTTCAAGGGCATGGCCGCGGCGATGGGGTTCAACCACCTCACCGAGCTGGCTCACCGCACTGAAACGCTGCTCGATGTGGTCCGGAGCGATCCCGGTTCCGCGTCGCGCGAGTTGCTTGACCTGCTCTTTCGAATCGTTGATGCGCTGGAGGCCGGGGTTCCTGAGGCGGTGGCCGGCGGCGATGGCAAGCTGGATTTCACGCCGCTGCTCGACGAGCTCACCAATGCTTCAGCAGCTTCGGCGCCGACCGGCAGCTGGGCCATTCCGGTGCGGGAGGATCGTCCGGCCCCGGCGGCGGGTGGAGGGCGGCTCGTGCGAGTCGTCATCCGCTCCGGTACGGCGATGCGCGGCGCTCGCGCGATGCTGGCGATCCGGAAGGCCGAAGCGCTGGGCAAGGTCAACACCATCCGGCCGCCCGCCAGCACGTTTGAGCAGGAGGAGTTCGACGGCAAGCTCTCCTTCCGTTTCGAAGGCAGGTCCAGCGACGCCTCGCTGATTGCCGCGGTGCAGTCCGCGGGGGACGTTGGCTCGGTCCAGGTGGGTGAGGAGACCGCGGTCGAAGAGCCGGGCCGCAAGGTCGAGCGTCGCCGCCAGATCCGGATCGATCTCCGGCGGCTCGACGCCCTGATGAACCAGGTCGGCGAACTGGTGGTCGCGAAGGGGCGGCTGAGCGAGCTCGCCGCCGTGACCGACTCGCCGGATCTCAAGGCTGTGGCTGCGCGAATCCAACGGGTTACCTCCGAGATGCACGGCGAGATCGTTCAGGCTCGGATGACTCCGGTGTGGCAGGTGTTCGATCGCTTCCCCCGGATGGTGCGGGATCTCTCGCGGCAGCTGAGCAAGAGAGTCGCGTTCGAGGTCGAGGGAGAAGAGAACGAAATGGATCGCGCGATCCTCGACGAGATCGGGGATCCGCTGATTCACCTGCTGCGGAACGCTGTGGACCACGGCATCGAGTCCACCGCCGAGCGGAAGAAGCGCAACAAGCCGGCTGAAGGCCGGATCCTGTTGAGCGCAATGCGGGACCGGACCAGTGTCGCCATCCGGGTGAAGGACGATGGGCAGGGCATCGACCGGCAGAAGGTCCTCGCCAAGGCCGTGAAGGAAGGACACCTCCCTTCCGGGACTACGACGTTGACCGACGACCAGCTGCTCCGCGTCCTGGGACGCCCGGGCTTCAGCACCGCGAAGTCGGTCACCGACGTGTCGGGACGCGGGGTCGGCATGGATGCCGTGCTGTCCAAAGTCCGGGCGCTGGGAGGCTCGGTCGAGCTGGAAACGGCCGCGGGTGAGGGCTCGACCTTCACGATGCGGCTCCCGCTGACGCTGGCGATCGTGCGGGCTCTGCTCGCTCGGGTAGGAGATGAGCGCTACGCGGTCCCACTCGCCGGAGTGGCCGAAACGGTGGAGTTCAACCCCGTGCTGGTCGCGTCGCTCGAGGGCAAGGAGGCTTTCGTGTTGCGCCAGGAGCTGCTGCCCACGGTGCGACTGCGGGAGAGGCTCGGCGTAATCGGCACCCGGCCGGTCGGGAAGGCTCCGACCATCATTCTGCAGGTCGGAGAGCGCCGTTGCGCCTTGGTAGTTGATGCCCTGGTTGGGCAGCAGGAGATCGTGGTAGAGCCGTTCGATGCGCCGAAGGGGATGCTGCCGATTTTTACCGGTGCCACAATCCTGGGTGACGGCGTGCCGGCCCTGATTGTGGATCCGGCCGCCCTGGTCTGAGAGGCCCGCATGGACGACGTACGCGAGTTGCATGAGCTGCAGCGCGACGCGCTCAGGGAAGTCGCCAACATCGGCGCCGGCCATGCCGCGACCGCCCTGTCTCAGCTCACCAATCGTACGATCATGATTAGCGTGCCCGAGGTGAACATCTCCCGGCTCGAAGAGGTGCCGGAGATCCTTGGGCAAGCCGACGACGTGGTGGCCGCCGTCCTGATGCACATGATGGGCGACCTTACCGGCCGTACGCTGGTTCTCTTCCCCGATGCCTCGGCCAAGGTGCTCTGCGATATACTGCTGCGCCGCAAGCTCGGCACCACCGAGACCTACGAGGAGATGGAACAGTCGGGACTCAAGGAAGTGGGGAACATCCTGACCAGCGCCTACATGAACGCGCTGAGCGACTTCATGGGCATGATGCTGGTCCCTTCGGTTCCCAGCCTCGCCATCGATCTGGCGGGAGCCGTACTGACCTCCACGTACATGAATTTCGGCTACGACCGCGACTTCGTCTTCTGTGTCGAGACCCAGTTCCTGTTCGAGGATCCGGCGCTCAAGCTCCGTGGTCACTTCCTGCTATTGCCCGATCTCGCGTCCCTGCGGGCAATTTTTGACGCGATCCGTCTGAGCTGAGGCAGCCGTGACGGGGCCGGCTCTGTCGGAACGGGACCTCGCTGTCATCCGATCCTTCGCACGGCGCATCGATCCGCTCGATGCCGGCGCGAACAACAACCTCGGCGTCCTCTACCACCAGAAGGGCCTCACCGCCGAGGCCATCAGCTGTTTCCTGCGTGCGCTCGAGCTGGATCCCCGCATGCAGGTCGCCAAGGACAACCTCGAGATTGCCTACCACGCCACCGGCTATTACGACAAGCGGGTGGCGGAGCTGCGCGACCGGCTGGCCCGCGATCCCCAGGACCGCGAGGCGCGCTGGGAGCTGGGTCGGACCTACGCCTCGCTGGGCCATTTCGAAGCGGCAATCGAGGAGTTCGAGACCCTGCTCACCCGGCAGCCTGGCGATGTCCCCGCGTTACTGCAGTACGGGCTCGCCCTGCGCGGTATGGGGGATCTGGACCGGGCCACCGATGCCTTCAGCCAGGCCCGTGCGCTCGATCCTGAAAGCCCGGTCATCCTCTTCTACTTCGGAGAGGCGCTTTACAATCGGGGGCTGAACGAGCCGGCCCGCGCCGCGCTGGAAGAGGCCGTGGCCCGGAACCCCGATCACGCCGACGCCTACTACCTCCTGGCGTTCGTCTACGGCGACATGGGCGACCACGAAAAAGCCCGCGCCGCGACGAAAAAAGCGACCGCGCTCAATCCCACCTTCGCCCGCGCCCAGAGCAATCTCTCGCTCAATCGCTATCGCGGGCTGCACACCTCCCAGCCGCATCAGTTGCCGCGGCCCAAGGTGAGCGAGGGTGGTGCGCTGGCGCATTTCAATCTGGGCCTCGCGTTTCGGCAGAAGGGTTACTATGTCGAGGCGCTGCGGGAGTACAAGCTGGCGCTCGACGCGAACGAGGATTCCCGCCTGGTGCGCCAGGCGATGGCGGAAGTACACCTGCTGCGGCGCGATGTCTCCGCCGCACTGGAGCTGTACGCGGCACTGGTAGCAGAGGACCCCGAGTCCCCCAAGCTGTGGAATGAGCGCGGGGTCTGTCTCCAGCATGCTGGAAGGCGCGACGAGGCCGGCGCCGCATACAACACCGCACTCAACGTCGATCCCGACTACGCACTCGCCTGGAACAACCTCGGGGTACTCCGGACCCAGAATCCCGAAGACGAGGAAGCGCTTGAGGCTTTCCATCGGGCGCTGATGATCCGCTCCGACCTCGTCGTGGCGCGGCTCAACCTCGCGCTGGCACTCTTTCAGCGCCGCCGGCTCCAGCTGTCGCTCGAGGCGTATCGCCAGGTGCTGGATACCACGCCGACTAATTCGGTCGCCTGGAACGGGGTCGGGCTGGTGCTGGTTGAGCTCAAGCGCTTCGAAGATGCCCGGAACGCCTTCGGCCGTGCGGTAGACGCCGATCCGGATAGCGCATCGGCGCACTACAACCTGAGCTTCGCGCTCAGCAATCTGGGCGACTTCGACGGCGCGCTCCGCGCGACCAAGCGGGCGCTCGAGCTGGACCCGTTCTACGTCGCGCAGAAGTACGTCCTGTCGATTGATCTCCAGTACGAGAATCCGGAGATCTCCATCGTTCCGGAGATCTCGGCCGACGTGTCATCGGACCTGGCCGAGGCCGATTTCGCATTCGACACCAGGCTGCTGGATCGCATCTTCGACGAGCTGCAGCCCGCCGCGAAGCCCGCGCCTGCCACCTCGGTGGATGATCCACTTGCCCTGGCCGCCGATTTCGTGGCGAAGGGATTGCTCGAGCTCGCAACCGCCCACATCGACCGCGCGCTGCAGAAGGGCGCACCCCGCGCCCGAGCCACCACGCTCATGGGGCATGTGTTCGCCCGGCGTGGCCTCCACGGCGAGGCATTGGAGCGGTTCCGCGAAGCCCTGATGCTGGAGCCGGGCGATCCCGACGCCACCCTTGGCGAGGTCCGCGCCCTTCTCGCGCTCGGCCGTCCCGCCGAAGCCGGCGAGCACGTCGAGGACCTGGTTACCATGATGCCGCGCGACGTGGAAGTTCTGGTCAGCGCGGCCCGGGTACGATTGGAAGGTGACAAGCCGGAATCCGCCGGCGAGTTGGTCCGGCGTGCTCAGCAGCTCGCTCCGGGACGTGCCGACCTCTTCCAGTTGCAGGCGAGGGTCTGCAGCAAGCTGGGCGATCTCTCTGGTGCGGTCGAGGCCTGTCAGGTCGCGCTGCAGCTCGACGGCACTCTCGCGCAGGTCTGGCACGACCTCGGCCGCCTCGAAGAAGCCCGGGAGAATCCCGTGGCGGCGAAAGCCGCCTACCAGCAGGCGCTCGACCTTCTGCCCACTTTCATGGAAGCCGCGCTCGCCCTGGCCGACCTGATACGCCGGAGCGAATCGCCCGCGGGCGCGGTGGACATTCTGGTCGAGATGCTGATGACGGAGCCGTGGGACCTCGATGCGCTGCTGCTCCTCGGCCGCTGCCTCCTGGATGACGGCCGGCCGGAAAGGTCGATCGAGGCGCTCCAGCGTCTGCTCAAGTTCGATCCCGAGAACGAATCCGCGCTGTTCCATCTGGGCGTGGCCCTGTCGCGCATGCGGCAGTACGCGGACGCGGTTCACGCGTGGGAGCGGGTGATCCAGATCGATCCCGGTGGGACCTATGCCCAGGCAGCGCGCAGCCACGCGCGGTCCGCGCGAGACCTCAAGCATATCTTCGCGGCGGGAGCGGCCTGAGTCATGGCGATCGAAGGGCCGCTCAAGGAACTGAGCATTCACGATGTCTGCCAGCTCCTTGACCTGAGCCGGAAGACCGGCACTCTCCGCGTCACGTCGGAACTCCGGCAGAACGCGGGCACCGTCTTCTTCGAAGAAGGTGTCGTGGTCGGCGCCGAAATCCGCAGCAACCCTCATCCCCTGGGTCGCCTCCTCTACGCCGCGGGCAAGATCACGGAGGAAGAGCTCGCGCGCGCGAGGGGCGCCCAGGCCGCGGGTGACAGCCGGCGGCTCGGCGAGATCCTGGTGAGCCAGAATGCCATCTCACCGCGCGAGCTCGCGAGGCACGTGAGGCAGCAGATCGAAGAAGTCGTGTTCGAGCTGATGGGCTGGTCGGAGGGCTACTTTTCGTTCGAGGAGGGCAGAGGAGGGGAATGGCCTACCGAGGCCACGATCCGGATTCCCACCTCGCTCCTTCTGATGGAGGCGGCCCGCCGGATTGATGAGTGGTCCCGGATCGAAAAGAAGATCTCCCACCTCGGCATCGTGCCTCGATTGGG
>DATIOP010000192.1:0-16082 GCA_035472975.1 Gemmatimonadales bacterium | reverse complement strand
AGAGGATCAGGATGGCGCGGTTGCCATAGTAGGCGAACCGCTCCCACATCTCGGTGAAGAAAAGTGTCGCCAACCCGCGCGGGTGCCCGAAGAAGGCAGTGTCATGCTGCGCGGATTGCCCCGCCGCCGGCGCGTGCTGCGGGGGCGGTGCGGACGTCGTCGCCAAGGTGGTTTCTCCTTAGTGGGGGATTTCCCGGTAAACGCTAGCAGCCAATCACGTGCCGCGTACGAACGACCGCAAGCTCTGACAGAATTCTGACCCCGAACATCTCCCGGGACCGCGGGTCATCCGGTGGTTTGCGACGTTATTGGTTGTGAACGAGAGATCAGCGGGATGTTGCAGGACGAGCAATGACCGTTGGTCTCACGGTTTGTCCTTTCCCAGCTTCCGCTTGAGCTGCGCGAGCTGCGCCTCGGCGGCCGCCTCATAGCCGGCGCGGTCCATCCGGATTTTCAGCGCCGGATCATCGGCGTCGGTCTCGCCGGCCGGGTTTTTCAAGGCCTCGGTCATCTCCGCCAGCTCGCGCTCCGCCAGCACCAGTTCGTCTTTCTGGACGGACAGCTTCCGTTCCAGAACGGTGGCCCGCTCCCGGTGTTTGGCCGCGAACCGTTCCGCGATCGCGACGGTTTCGGGATCGGGAATCTGCCGCGCGAGTTCACCGCGCCGCTCGGCGTCCCCCAAATGCCTTTGTTCCAGCGCAAGCTCCCGCTCCGTCGCCGCGATCCCGTCACGCAAGTGACTGACCGCCACCTTGGCCTCGATGACCGCGGCCTGCAGGGCCGCTGCCCGCGCACGCCCGCGCAGTCCTTCGAACACGCTCAGGATTTCCGGACTGTCTTGGCGTAGAACGGAGAAAAGACCTGTTCGACTTTCGCCGACTTGCATTTGGGGCAGGTCACCCGCGCCTTCCCATGCTCCTCGACCGGATGGAACACCGAAAAGATGTGGTCGCAGGCGGTACAACGATATTCATAGAGGGCCATGCCCAAATGCTACGGTACCGACCCACCGACCGTCAAGGAACCGTCGCCCGGGTGTTAACTTACGGCATGTGGATGACCCGTTTCACTCCGCTGCTTCTGGTAGTCCTGGGAGCATGCGGCAAGCCTTCCGGTGGTGCCACCTGCGGGTTCACCGCCATGGCAGGCGCCAGCCTGCTGCTGGAACAATTCGGCGTCCCGGACCAGACCCTGAGCACTCCGCCCTCGGCCCTGCCGGAGCGCGTCGTCGTCCGCCTTGCCGCGGGACCGGCCTACTCGGCGATCGCCGGGCGAACCGGGGAAAAGCTGGTGATCGGAATGGAAGGAACTCTTCCCAGCAAGGTGCGGCCAGGTTTTGGCGTGCTTGTGGTGGATCCCTCCGGGAAGCCGCGTGGCGTGATGCTCTATGAATCCGCCCCGATCCGGGGCGCACCGGAGCTTGGCTCGGTAGCCATTGATTCCGTCATGGTACCATTGCTCGGAATCCAGCTCCCCGTCGAGCGATATGAGGACCCACGATGCCCATTCTTCCCGGACTCGGTGCACCCATGACGCCCAGGATCGGTGTTACTGGACTGACTCGGGCCGTAAGCGGCGCGGACCGAAGCGGGGTGAACTCCGCCTATGTGCGCAGCGTGCTTCGTGCCGGCGGAATCCCCCTGATCCTTTCGCCGCTGTTGGGCCCGGAGCTCGCCGGGCAGGTGGTAGAGACGGTGGACGGTCTGCTGCTCACCGGCGGAGACGACATGGATCCCTCGCACTACGGGGAGGCTCCTCATCCTTCGCTCGATCCGATCGATCCGCAGCGGGACGCATTCGAGCTGGCGATGTTCCGCGCCGCCCGCGACCGGCAGGTGCCGACGCTCGCGATCTGCCGCGGCTTCCAACTGGTGAACGTCGCCATGGGCGGCACGCTCTGGCAGGACTTGCCGAGCCAGCGTCCTGCCGAGATCGATCACCGGCAGCAGGGAGCGAGGAACGACCGCACCCACCGAGTTGAGGTTGCGCCCCAGACGATCCTGGCCAAGGCCCTGGGAGCCACCCAACTCGAGGTGAACTCGTTCCACCATCAGGGCATTCGCAAGCTGGCACCGGGCCTCAAGGTTTCCGCCCTATCGCCTGACGGCTTGGCCGAAGGATTGGAACAGGAGAGCGGGCCTGCCTGGCTCCTCGCCGTGCAGTGGCATCCGGAGGAGTTCCACGCCGAGGCAGAATCACCTGATTTGGGACTGTTTCAGGCTCTGGTGCGAGAGGCGAATCGGGCTTCGACTGCGGCCCGGCAGGATCAGTGGAGGTAGCCGGACGGGAAAAAGACGCGCTCGCTGATGTCGTTGAGCGCACCGCGAACTTCAGGATAGCGTTCGGCCGCCGAGCGAAAAACGGTCTCGAGGTTGTAGTGGTCGGCCAACGCGTGGTCCGAAGCAAGCTCGAAGCCCCGGCGACCGAGCGTATCGTAGTAACTGAGATCCGGGCCGCCGCTCCGAAGCTGGCGCGCCGCGATGTAGTCCGGAAAGAGCCCTGCCAGCCAGAGCGCGTAATTGCCCAGATGGACCATCACCTTGAAGCGTCGCGCGCCCTGCGAGAGCTCGAGATCCGCCAGGATGTCGATCATGTAGCGATGTCGCTGGTCGTCGTTCCAGTCGACTTGGTAGGCCCGCTCCCGACGCCCGAACTCGAGCAGCATCGACGCGAGGTAGTCCGCCAACTCACGGTCGTCCACCTCCGCGGTACGCAGCGCGTGGCGAACCATCACATAGAAGAACAACGCGGGACTCGGGACAAGGATGGTCCGAACGGCAAGGAGTGCTTCAGGCAGATCGGGAGATTCGAGAAGGTCGTCAGGCCCTTCCTGAGTCAGTCGCCGTTCCAGCAGCGCTCGACGCGTTGCGGAGCCTCGGCTCAACAGCAGAAGAACCAGCTGCAGGTCGTTTGGCTTCAGTTGCCCACGAGTGTTGGCGAGAATCATGGCAGACTCTCCCGGTCGTGACCTCTCGGTAGTTACCGCCTTTGCCCGGTCGCTTGCCGGCACCTTGCGTCCGCAATCGGTCGCGGATCTTCTTGTCGCTCAAGTCAAAGCAACCTTCGGGCCAGTGGCAAGCGCGGTAGCGCTTTTACACCCCGAAACCCTCCAACTCGAAACTGTGAGTGGCGATAGAAGCCTGGGAGAGAACCGGCGGCTGATCGAGGCGGCGCTCAGTAGAGCGGAACCGGTCAGCGACGCCAACGGGACGAGCACGCTGATCGCGGTGCGCCTGCACACGCGAAGACCGGGACTTGGAGTGCTGCTCGCCCGCCTGGAGCACCCTAGCAGTCCCAACCTTGCTCTGCTTGAAGCGCTCGCCGCTGCGGCCGGTGTCGCACTCGATAGCGCGAGAGTCGTTGAGCTGGCCGACAATTCGAAGCGTGCGTGGGAGGAGACGCTGGACGCGGTGTCCCTTGCCCTGTGCATCATCGAACCGGGCGGCCGGCTCCAGCGCGCTAATCGCGCCCTTGCCGAATTGCTCGAGATTCCGATCTCCACCCTTGTCGGTCGCCCCTGGCATGAACTGATGCCGCAGGACTGGCACCCCGGAATCCGTCAGGCCCTGGGCGAGGCGGGCACGGCAACCTCGGCCACGCTCAGGCATCGGGACCGCATTTATGGGGCGACCGTCTTTCCCATCAGCGGCGGGGAGAGCGGGAGGGTCGTACTGTTGCTCAGCGACCAGACCGAACGGCAACGTCTCCAGGATCAGTTGGTACAGTCGGAAAAGCTGTCCGCTATCGGCCAGCTGATCGCGGGCATCGCGCACGACCTCAACAATCCGCTCACTTCAGTCGTGGGCTTTGCCGACTATCTAGCCGAGTTCAGCGAAGTGCCGCCCCGCATTCGGGAGCCGCTGCTGGTAATCCAACAGGAGGCCGAACGCGCGGCCCTGATCGTCAAGAATCTCCTTGGCTTCGCCCGGAAGCAGGAACATCGTCGCAGGCCGACCTCGATGCGTTCCCTCCTCGAAGCGACACTCACTCTTCTTCGAAATCAGCTCATGGCGGTGGGCGTCGAGGCGGAGCTCTCCTGCGACCCCGATGTGCCGGAACTGGATCTCGATCCGGTGCAGATTCAGCAGGTGTTCGTCAATCTGATCAACAACGCCGCACAGGCTATCGCATCCACCGGACGCCCGGGTACCATCCGGATTCAGGCTCGCCGCTGGCTCGGCGGGGTGTCGGTGACCGTGGCGGACGATGGGCCGGGAATGGATGAGTCACTCGCGGCCCGCGCCTTCGAGCCCTTCTTTACCACCAAGCCCGAGGGCGAGGGCACCGGTCTCGGTCTCTCGATCAGCCAGGGAATCGTGAAGGAGCACCAGGGCATGATCGGTCTGTCCACCCGACCGGGAGAGGGTGCCACCTTTACCGTCGAACTCCCCTCTCGACCTACACCTCCACCACCGCCAGCGCAGGAAGCTCCACCCGTTGCGATTCGTCAACTGAGAGTTCTCGTGGTCGACGATGAACCCCACATTCTTCACTACGTCCGTGCCACCCTCGAGGCTTGGGGACACAAGGTTGACGTTGCGGCTGATGGCCAGGCGGCTCTGGCCCAGGTTGGAGAAGCCGCCTACGACCTGATCATCTCCGACCTGCGCATGCCGCGAACCGGAGGCCAGGAATTCTATGAGGAGCTTGGCCGCCGTTTCCCCAGCATGACTGACCGTGTGGCATTCAGCACCGGAGACACAATTCGTGGCGACACTCTGCAGTTTCTGGAGAAACAGCACCGGCCGTGGCTACGCAAACCATTCAGTCTGAGCGAACTGCGCGGGTTGCTTCGAGACTTCTCCCAGCTGCCGCCGGTGACGAGACGACGGGCCCTCGATCACTGAGGATGCCGCGTATCATCCACGTCGCCTCCGGCCGCGAATGGCGAGGGGGGCAGCGCCAGGTTCTACTGCTGGCCCGCGCGCTGAACCGCGAGCGGGACCTGAGCCAGACGGTCATAACTTCCCGCCACAGCGAGCTCGAACGCCGGCTCCGGAGCGCCGGACTATCGGTCGAATCCGTACCGTGGAGCGCGGGACTCGACCCACGAGTGATTCTGCCGCTCATTCGCGTCACGCGTGGTAGTGTCCGCCCGATTCTCCACGCCCACGACAGCCATGCTCTCGCTCTTGCCGCACTCGGTGCCCGCTGGACCGGTGCGGCCCTCGTCGCAACGCGCCGAGTAGACTTTCCGCTCCGGCGGCCCTGGCCCTGGCGACAGGCCAATCGCGTCATTGCGATATCGCATGCCGTTCGGGAGGTGCTGATCGCGAGTGGAGTCGCGCCCGATCGGATCTCCGTGATCCATTCGGGCATCGATCTCCAAGCCACCGTGGAAACTCAGCCGCTCAATATTCGAGAGTCGCTTGACTTGGGAGACAACTGCCGGATCGCCGTCAACGTGGCGGCACTGGTCGGGCACAAGGATCATCACACGCTAATCGAGACCGCCCGCCTGCTCCGACCTTGCCTGCCTGATCTGCATTGGGTAGTCGCGGGTGAGGGGCCCCTTAGAAACGAAATCGAAGCGCAGGTTGCAGAGGCAGGCCTTACTGGAGTTGTCCACCTTCTGGGAACAATTCCCGATGGAGTGTCGCTCATTGCCGACGCAGATGTCTTCGTCATGAGTTCAAGTGAAGAGGGGCTAGGCACTTCGGTCCTCGACGCGATGGCACTAGGCGTGCCTGTGGTGACCACCGACGCCGGAGGATTGCCCGAGATTGTGGGAACTCAGGCTGGAGTGATTTGCTCCAAGGGCAGACCCGATCAAATCGCGGCGGCCGTCGAACGGATTCTGGCCGATCCGGTTGAACGAGACAGGCTTACGACAGCAGCCCGCTACCGGACCGTGGCATTCAGTGATGAAAGGATGGCAAGTGAGCATCTCCCTGTGTATCGTTCCCTGTCTCAGATGATTGAAGGCAAATGATTTACGTCTGCATACCGAGCTACAACGAAGCCTCGACCGTGGGGCTCGTGCTCTGGAAAATCCGGCGGGTGTTCGAGGAATTCCCGCGAGAATACCAGTTGCTTGTGGTGGATGATGGATCGACCGATCCCACCGCCGAAGTGCTGGAGCCGTATGCGAAGGCCTTGTCGCTGACCGTGATTCGGCACGGCGAGCGTCGCGGTTACGGCAGTTCAATCGAGGAGCTGATGCGAGCCGCGCTGGAACGCTCGGACCGTCCGAAGCGGGACGCCGCCATACTTCTCCACGCGGACTTCGCCCACAGCCCCGAATACCTGCCTGAACTGGTTCGGCGCCTGGACAGCGGAGCCGATGTGGTGGTCACCCGAGCCACGATACAGGGCGAGCCCTCGCGAGGTCGCCGGTTGGTGCGTAAAGCCGCGCGCTTTCTGCTCCCGGGTCTCTCGATACCCGGCACGACCGACGTCGTCTCCGGCTGTGGCGCAATCCGTCTGATCTGTCTGCGCAACGCGATTCGGACATCCGGAGGCAGCCTCATCACTACCGATGGATGGACTGCCAACGCCGAGTTGTTCGCCCGAGCGGCCCAACAGGCCCGGCGTGTTGACGTGGTACAGACAGTGGAAAGACACGATTTGCGGGAGCGGCCAAGCCGGGTCGATCCCTGGGAATATGCGAAGGAGCTCTGGCGGAACGGCCGGCGGCTCCGCATTCGGAGCGGACCCCGAGCCGAGTCGTCAGGCCCCGGCGGTCCGTCCTCCGAGTCGAACGAATTGCAGGAGGCAACCTCATGAAAGCCATCGCCCTCGCGCTTTCGCTGCTGGGCGCGAGCGTAGCGGTCGTGCCGTCACCACCGCCGGCCCATCCGGTGGGCGCTTATCCCTTTGCCGTCGGCGAGGAGTTCGAGTTCTCCGCCAAGCTGGGAGTTCTCCGGCTGGGGACGGCGCGGATGGCGGTGACCGGCATCGATACGGTGCGGGGAGTTGAGTCCTTCGTGTTCGTGTTCGGGCTCGATGCTTCGGCTCCTTTCTACAAGACCTCGAGCGTTCTCACTTCGTGGACTGGAACCAGCGACATGATTTCCCGCCGGTTCTATCAGGACCTGGATGAGAACGGGAAGCCCAAGCAACGCAAATTCGAGATCTACCCTGACTCGACCTGGATCCAGATGACGCACGGCGACACCGGTTCTACCGTGGCCGATCCACTGGACGACACCGCCTTCTTTTACTTTCTCCGCACCATCCCGTTGGAAAAAGGGCAGACCTACAAGTACAACCGGTACTTCCGGAAGGATCTGAACCCGGTGGTAATCAAGGTGGAGAAGCGGGAGGAGATGGAGCTACCTGATGGCAAGAAGGTGCAATGCCTGGTGCTGAACCCCGCGGTTGGTAGCGACGGTATCTTCGCTCCCCGGGCCGAAGCCAGGCTCTGGCTTACCGATGACGAGCGAAGGATCCCGGTACAGATCAAGTCGAAGCTCCCCTTTGGAAGCGTGACTTTGCGTCTGATCTCGATGAAACTCTCCGACGGTACAACCGCAGGCAGCTAAGGGTGCACTACCGGGAGGTGGATCTGACCCGGGTGAAGACGGTTCCGGTCGGGAACCGCCCCACCAAGGTCGACACTTCCCTTCTAGGGTCTGTGCCCGGGGCCGACCGCTCCTTCCACGCCTTCCTCGAGTCGCTTCCCGATGTGCTGGCAGCCCGCAACCTGCGACTGCTGGTTGCGGCACTCGTGCGCGCGAGGCAACAGAAGCGTGGAGTTGTCTTCCTGATCGGAGGTCACGTTGCCAAGGTCGGGCTGGGGCCCTTGGTCGTCGAGTGGCTCCGTCGAGGGATCGTAACCCACGTCGCACTGAACGGTGCGGCGGCGATCCACGATTTCGAGCTCGCGGCATTTGGCCAGACCAGCGAGGATGTCGAGTCGGGTCTGGCGGATGGCAGTTTTGGAATGGCAGAGGAAACCGGAGCCGCGATGAACCAGGCGGCTTCGGAGGCGGCACGTGGTGACTTCGGACTTGGAGAGGGACTGGCCGAGGCGCTCTTCCGGCGGAGCGCACTACCCGGCGCAGAAGCCTCCATCCTGCTCGGCGCGCGGCAGGCTGGGGTCCCGATCACGGTCCACGTGGCACTCGGCAGCGACGTGATCCATCAGCACCCTTCGGCTGATGGTGCGGCTTTGGGCGCCACGAGTCATCGCGACTTCAAACGGCTCGCCGCATCGCTCTCGAACCTCGACGACGGCGGAGTGGTGATCAACCTGGGCAGCGCGGTCATCCTGCCGGAGGTTTTCGTCAAGGCGTTAAGCGTGGCGCGCAATCTGGATCAGGGACGTCCAGCCGGGTTCGTCGCCGCCGACTTCGACATGCAACGGCACTACCGTCCTCAGGTGAACGTGGTCGAACGACCGACCCGGCCGTCGGGTATCGGGATGCAGATCACCGGACACCACGAAATCATGTTTCCCCTCCTCACCTGGGCCGTGTTCGATCTTCTGGATGCGAGTTAGGCTCCTTCCCGCCCTCCTGGTCATCGGCTTGGCCTGCGCCAAGTCGTCCCCTTCACATTCCCCAACGCCGCTCAGCGGACAGGCTGCAGATCAGATCACCGACCTGATCACGGAGGCGCTCCAGGCGGACGCTCGATTGGAGCGGGCGGATTCCCTCTATGATCCGGCGGTGCTCATCATCGCCGATGGGAACCGTCGCGGCGGAGTTCCTCGTTACGCCGCGATCGCGGCGGGCGGAAAGGTGGAGGTGGGATCGAGCCAGATTGAAGTGGGCAAGGGATTCGCCTGGGTGTACGCTCAGTATCGCTGGATGGCGACGGGATCAAACCTGGCACGAGACGCCAGCCTGACCGTAATCCTGACTCAATCCGGACCAGCCGGTTGGAAAATTGTCCACGCCCACAGTTCTTCGGGTAGTTAGGTCGGAAGGATCCGCCAGAAACAACAGCGCCCGGCCGTGAGGCCGGGCGCTTTGCCGGAGGAAACAGAATCACACTGCGGGCTTGCCTGAAATCATCTCCTTGACTCGATCGGCGGTACTGGGACTGAGCACGCGAAGCAGCATGTAGATCAAGAACCCTACAAAAGCGAACCACAGCAGGGCCATGAACAGGCTCACGATGATGCCGAAGATGCTGAAGATGAACTTGATGGCTATCATCGCGACCACGGCCAGCGTCGCGAAGCCGAGCATATTCCTTATCATGCTACTTTCCTCCGGGATGTTGCGGGCAGCGACTTATACGCACTGCGTTTCAGAAAGTTTCGTCGAGCCCTAAGTGACAACAACGTATGACGTTATCGTTGTCGGTGGCGGCGCGGTAGGGGCCGCTTGTGCCCGGGAGCTCGCCTTGGCCGGCCGCCGCGTCCTCGTGTGCGAGCGGGGCGTCTCTTCCGGTGAAGGATGGCGCGCCGCAGCCGGAATGCTGGCTCCCCAGGTCGATGCCGGCGCCGAAGACCCTCTCTTCGAGCTGGGTCTGGCCGGGCGAGAATATTACCAGAGTCTCGCCGCTTCGCTGAAAACTGAAACCGGAATCGACATCGGATGGTGGCAATCCGGTATCGCCCGAGTCGCCAGTACGGAGGCGGAGACCGTTGTGCTCCGATCCAAGGTCGCCTGGCAGCGACAGCAGGGCCACGTCTGTGACTGGTTCGATGCCGCTGAAGTTAAGGAAAGATGGTCCTGGCTGGGCCCAACTCACGGGGCCTTGTGGGCGCCCAACGATGCTGCCCTACACCCGGAGCGTCTGGTTGAGGGGCTGTTGACCGATGCCCGGCGTCTTGGGGCTGAGGTAGTGACGGAGGAAGTGAGCGAGGTCGAGCGGCGGGGAGACCTGGTAATTGGAGTCCGCGGAGCCGAGCGCTATTCGGCCGGGGAGGTCATCATCGCCGCGGGAGCATGGTCCAAGAGGCTCGGCGGATTGCCCCGGCCCCTGTCGGTGGAACCGGTTCGGGGCCAGATGGCGGCCACAGCATGGCCCGATGGCGTCCCCAACGCCATCGTCGTAGGTAACGGCGGCTACATCGTTGCCCGTGATGGTGAAGCGATCCTCGGCAGCACGATGGAGAACGCGGGCTTCGACACCCAGGTCAGCGCCGCCGGCCTCGCCAGCATCTTCACTACTGCGAGCGGTCTCTGTCCTTCCCTGGCTCAGGCGGAAGTAACTCGAACTTGGGCTGGCCTCAGACCCGGCACTCCAGATGGCTTGCCGATTATCGGGAAAGAGCCGCGAGCCCGCGGTCTCTGGTATGCGACCGGACACGGACGAAACGGCATTCTCCTCGCGGGGATTACCGCTGTGATGATTGCCCGACTGATTTCGGGTGAGAACGAAATCGAACACCTCGAAGCGGTGAGGCCGGAGCGGTTCTGGGAGTGGTAATGTCAGCCGTCAGCCGTCAGCGGGAAACGCCATAGGCCATAAGCCATCAGCTGTTAGCTGTTAGCACTCGGTACTCGGTACTTCGTACCCCCAGTCCTCAGTCCTTTCCGCTCGTCACTCATCAGTCCTCCCCGACATAGATCCAGCCCCCAATGACCGGCGTAGATGGGGCGCAGGCGATGGAGACGGTCTCCGTCGCCGGACAGTCCCAGGCTTCGTCATACTCATCTCCAGGAGTCCGGTCATGTACCCTTGGCGCGCCCTTCCAGGCACCCAACGGCTCGCCGCAATCCTCGTCCTCACCGGCGCACTGGCCGGCGGCGTGAGACTGCTGGCGGGCTCGGACCATCAGGACACCCCTCTGGTGGAACTCAACCCCCGAATGGATCTCACCGACGTGTACGCGTTCCCCGGTTCGGCACCGGGGAGAATCGTGCTGGTCATGAACACCAGCGGTTTTCTCAGCCCGGGTCAGACCGGGTCCGCCGCGTTCGATCCGAACATTCTCTATCAGTTCAAGGTGGACAACGATGGAGACTACGTCGAAGACAAAGTCATTCAGGTCACCTTCGACGGAAACACCACCAGCCAGACGGTTCACGTCCGCGGTCCGTTCACGCCGACGGTGACGGGCGCCATGATGAACGTGATCGACTTCGGCGCTTCGGATCTGAGTGGTGGCTTCAACACCAATCTTGGTTCGGCCAGCGGCATTCAAGCCTTCGCCGGCCCCCGGGACGATTCGTTCTTCCTCGATCTCGAGGCGGCCTTCTGCATCCTGCCTGACCGGCGTCCTTCGACCGGTGCCCTCTCTCAGCCCTGCGCTCTCGCGGGCGGCGCCGCCTTCCGGAATCCCGGGGTGAACTACATCGAAGGCTTCAACGTGCTTTCGATCGTGGTCGAGCTGCCCAGCTCGATGCTCGAGAATGGAGCGCCCGGCAAGCTCAACATCTGGGGCACCATCAGCCGCTGAAGACCTCCCACACCATGACTGACCCGACTCCGAGGATAGCTCTCATGAACACCTACTTCGATTTGCGGACCCTGCGCCGCGTGGTTCTGCCCGGCCTCGCGCTCGGGTTTGCGCTGCTGGCCGGCGCCTGCAGCGACGATAGCAACAGCGGTGGCACTGCCGGCCCCGATCCCAACCAGGCCTTCAACCAGATCCAGCGGCTGGGCAATCCTCTCATCAGCGAAGTGCTGCTCGACAAGCGGGATCATTCGCTGCATGGCTCGATCGGCCCCGACCAGGATGCGGCTCTGGTCGCGCCCAAGGTGGTGAATTTTGTGACTACTGTCGCGGGACGCGACCCCGCATACGTCACCGCACTGGGCGGCGTGCTGCTGCCGGATGTGCTGGTAGTGCAGACCGACAAGCCGACCAACACCGCGAGCTGGCTAAACATCGTGGACCTGCCGCCCCTGGTGAATGGCTGGGGTGGGCGGAAGCTGGATGACGACGTAGTGGATCTCGCGCTGCTCGCGATCTTCGGCGATCCGTTTGGCGCCGATCCGACCCACACTACGCCGGCCCTGACAACTGATAACGTGGCGAGCGACTCGCCGTTCTCGGCGAGCTTCCCGTATCTCGCGCCGCCGAACTAGACGGTAGGGCCGGAAGGCGGGCGGGCGGACGGCTATTCGTCCCGCCCGTCTGCCTCGGTGAAATACTCAGAATTTCTTGCGCAGGAGTTTCCGATGATGCCTTCTCGGCTGAAGTTTGGAATCCTCACGATCCTCCTGTTGGTTGGGATGTTCGGTTGGTCTCGGCACCACGCAATAGCCACCGTCAATCCCGCCGTACCTCCTTCCCGCCTTCCCGCCGCAATCCGAGAACAGGACATCGCCTTCTACCAGGCCCGGGTGGCCCGCGATCCCTACGGCGCACGCGACTTGGCCATGCTCGGCAGTCTTTACCTCTCACGAGCGCGAGAAACCGGGAGTTATCAGGACCTGCTTCGAGCGGAAGACGCGGCCCGCACCTCTTATCGTCATCGCACGAGGAGAAACGGCGAGGCCGCGGCACTCCTCGCTTCGGCCCTGCTGGCCGAACACCGATTCACCGAGGCGTACACCACAGCGAAGGCACTGGTTGTGGCCGACTCCTCGGAGCCCGGCACCCGGGCGATGTTGGGCGAGATCTCGCTCGAACTGGGGCATTATGAGGAAGCGAAGCGCCTCTTCTCCACGATCGCGACTCAGCGCTATGCACCGGGACTGGCACCCCGCTACGCCCGCTGGCTCGAGTTGGAAGGGAGGCCGGTAGAGGCCCTGGACCTGCTGCGCTCGGTGCGTCGCGACCTGGACAACGGCTTCCGCGTCCCTGCCGAGCAGCTCGCCTGGTTCGATCTGCGAATTGGTGATTTGGAACTTCGTCGGGGAAGGCTCCGCGAGGCCGGCGAGGCATTCGCCTCAGGATTGAGCGAAGCACCTGAGGACTACCGCCTGCTTGGTGCTGAGGCACGGCTCCACGCGGCAAAGAAGGATTGGTCGGGGGCGATTCGTTTCGGCGAACGGGCGATTGCGAACGTGCTGGATCCAGCGACGCTGGGACTCCTGAGCGATTGCTATGCGGCGCAGGGCGACACCGCGAAGGCCGCGGAATACGCCAAGGCGATGGAAGTATCGGTGAGCCGGCAGTCCGGCGCCTTTCACCGAGCCTGGTCCCTCTTCCTGCTGGATCACAGGCGGGATGTTTCCCTCGTGCTGCGCAAGGCGAGCGAGGAGCTGCGCTCTCGCAAGGATGTTTACGGCTACGACCTCGTCGCCTGGGCTTTACACCAGTCGGGCCGCGATGTCGAAGCCGCGCCGCTCGTCGAGCAGGCGCTGTCCCAAGGCACTCGCGACGCGATGCTCTACTGGCACGCCGGCCAGATCGCTGCGGCACTGGGGGATTCGTTGCTGTCGCGGGAGCGGTTGGAGATGGCGAAGGAGATCAATCCCTCTTACGGGGCCTTATTCCACAGGCCGTAAGCTCGACGCGTGAGCTTATGGCTGACGGCTGACGGCTAATACCACCATGTCCGAACTGACAACCTACATCCAGCTCGGCTTCGGCCACATCGTGAACCGCGAAGCCCTGGACCACATCCTCTTTCTCCTCGCCCTCGCAGCCATCTACCGGAGGCAGGATTGGCGGGATGCTTTATGGGTCATAACAGCGTTCACGGTGGGCCACTCGGTCACCCTGGTTCTCGCTGCCACTGGGGCGCTCGTGCTGCCGATCCGCTGGATCGAGTTCCTGATTCCGGTGACCATCGTGATGACCGCGGCGAGTAACGTCTTCACCCAACCGGGCGAGGGGATAGCACGACCGACCCGCTGGCGCGCCGGTTTCGCAGCACTGTTTGGTCTCGTTCACGGCGCCGGGTTCGCCGAATACCTGCAAAGCCTGTTCATGGACCACATCGTGGTGCCGCTGTTCGGCTTCAACATCGGCATCGAGCTGGGGCAAATCGTGGTACTGGTCGTGGCTGGTGCCGCGCTGACTGCCCTAGATGGCGCCCTGCGCCGCGGGGTGGTCCGGAGCCGGTGGACTCCGCTTCGGATTCGCATCACGGCGGTCAGCTGCCTCGTACTGCTGCTCGGCTCCCGCATGGCCGCAGAGAGGCTCCCATGGTAGGCCTGCGATTCCTCATGGCTCCATTGCTGGTTGCCGCGCTGCACCCGCTGCACACCACCTTGACCGAACTGGTCGAGCAGCCGGGCGGGAGGCGAGTGACGATACTGGTCCGTGCGTTCAGCGACGACCTCAACACCGCCCTGCACGCGGGCACCGCTATCTCGCCGTCAGCGGAGGACACCCTCATGTCCCGCTATGTCAGGACTCGCCTCAGCCTCAGGACGGCAGCGGGGGTTCCGGTCACCATGAACTGGATCGGCCGGCGGGCCACCGGCGACCTCACCTGGATCACGATGGAGGCCGATGTCCCGGGCGGATTGGCAGGGGCTCACCTACGAAATGCCATTCACAACGAGTTGTTCTCCGATCAGGTCAACATCGTGCAGGCTCGCTTCGCCGGCCGTTCGGCGAGTCTCCTGTTCACCGAGGGCGACGGAGAGAAGACCGTCCGGTGAACTGATCCGCCGTCCAGTGCGTAGGAGAAATGACCGGTAGAGGAGAGACAACCGCATGCTGCCGTCTTGTGGCGGCTCCGCACTGGGGTATAGACTGATGGACACCGTTCCGGTGTTGCATGTCACCTCAGTTGTGCGGAGCTCGCGCGCCCGAGCACAGATGGCCGATCTCACCACCTCCACCGGAGTGCGGGACGCCGACCTGGTTGCTCAGATGGCAGCAGGCGACGAACGCGCGGCGGCTTCCCTCTACGACAAATACGGACCCACTCTGTACGCCGTGGCGTACCGTATGCTCGGCCAGCGATCCGATGCGGAAGAGGTCGTGCTCGAGGCTTTCGCCCAGGCCTGGCGCGGAGCGGCCCGCTTCGAAGGCGAGCGGGGATCGGTGGCCGCCTGGCTCACGATGATGACCCGGAGCCGGGCCCTCGATCTGGTCCGTTCGCGCCAGCGGCGAACCCGAATCACCGAGACGGCGGCGCGGGAGAACCCGACGTCGTCCCCGGCGATGGGTGGATGGCAGGAGAAGCCCGGCGATGCGGTTGAATCCGACGAGCGACGCAAGCGTGTGGCAATCGCGCTCGCGGACCTATCGCCACCGCAACGACAGGCGATCGAGCTGGCCTATTTCGAAGGATTGTCGCAGTCGGAAATCGCCGAGCGACTTTCGGAGCCGCTGGGAACGGTCAAGACACGGATGCGACTGGGAATGCAGAAATTGCGGGACGCATTGCGCCCCTATTTCCATGAGGCGGGCCTGTGAGCAGCGCGGACGGTCAGGACATGGATAGTCAGGACATGAAGGATCTCGCCGCGGCATACGCGCTAGGCGCCCTGGATCCGGCGGAAGCTCGCTCGTTCGAGGCCTTCCTGGCCACCTCGCCCGAGGCGCAGCGGGAGGTAGCCGAGTTCCGGGAAGTCGCCACCCTCCTCGCCACGACGACGGCGGGCGCCGGGCCCGGCCCCTCGAGCGACCTGCGAGACCGGGTGCTCGCTCGGGTAGCGAAGGAGAAGGTGGTACCGCTACGGCCGGCGGCGGCCCGGCCCAACTGGATCCCCTGGGCTGCCGCCGCCGCTGTCCTGCTGGCTGTCGGGTTTGGCCTTCAGTCGATTGCCCTCCGGCGCCAGGTGGCAGAGCGAGACGCCGCGATCGCCGAGCTGCGACGGGACTTCGGAGCGACCCAGGCCCAACTCGCCGCACGAGAGGCAACCCTGAACGCGATTCTGGAGCCGGATGTACGCCTCACGACCCTGACGTCGACCTCGACGCCCGCGCCGGTGATTCAGCTCTTCATGAATCCGAAGAAGCGGGTGGCACTGATTCACGCATTCAACCTGCAGCCGACCGAGAGCGGACGGGTCTACCAGCTCTGGTTCATCCCCAAGGGCGGCAAGCCGATTCCCTCGGTGACGTTCAACGCGGAGCCGACCGGGCATGCCATGGTGCAAGAGGTCACGATTCCGGAAGCTCCGAACCTCGCCGTTGCCGCAGTCACCAACGAACCCGCCGGAGGTTCGCCGCAGCCGACGACCCAGCCGATCCTGGTTGGGACGATCGGGAGCTGAATGCAAAGGGTGAACAGCGTGAGAAGTGAGAGGTAGGAGGTGAGAAACAATTGGCGGCTTTCCCGTCTCACCTCTCACTTCTTACCTCTTACGCTATTGATTTTGGGAATCCG
>DATIOP010000191.1:0-12297 GCA_035472975.1 Gemmatimonadales bacterium | reverse complement strand
AGGCCTTTCGGACATGACGATCTCCTTTTCGAGCGTGGCCTGGCGTCCGCGTAACAGGCGAAAGAAGATTCGTCTTCAAGCCACGACCCCGGTTCGGCCGGAGGTCCTGGAGGCAATGTTGCCATACCTGGGAGCCGGGGCGTTCGGGAATCCTTCGAGCTCGCACCGCTTTGGCCGCACCGCCCGGGCGGGACTGGAACAAGCCCGGCGGGAGGTCGCTGAGGCGGTCGGAGCCGACCCGGGGCAGGTCGTATTCACTTCGGGTGGAACCGAGGCGGACAACCTCGCGGTGATCGGCGCCTGTCTGGCGGCCCGCCACCGGGGACAGCCCATGATCGCCGCGGTCTGCGCGACCGAACACAAGGCGGTACTGGCCGCCGCCCACGCCGTGAAGGAGCTGGGAGGAGAAGAGCGCATCCTGCCGGTGGACAACGGGGGGCGGGTCGAACTGGACGCGTTGAGCCAGGCGCTGCGCGAGCATCCGGCGGTGGTTTCCGTGATGTGGGTGAATAACGAGGTCGGGACGGTACAGCCGATCCCGGCGATTGCGGCGCGATGTTCCGAGGCCGGCGCACTCATGCACACCGATGCCGTCCAGGCATTCGGGAAGATCCCCATCCGATTTGCCGAACTCCCCTGCACCATGCTGACGATTTCCGGGCACAAGATCGGAGCGCCCAAGGGCGTGGGTGCGCTGGTCGTCCGGGAGCGGAAGGCCCTCGAATCAATCATCCATGGAGGCGGCCAGCAGTTCGGCATCCGGCCCGGCACCGAAAATGTGGCCGGTGCGGTTGGCCTGGGCCGCGCCGCCGCCCTTGCGGTGGCGGAACTCGACTCGACCGTCGCTCGTATGCAAAGACTGCGTGACCGCCTGCTCGACAAGCTGCGGGAGGGCGTTCCCGATTTGCGCGTCTGTGGCGATTCGGCCGAGCGTGCCCCTCACATTTTGAACGTTCTGGTGTCTGGAACGGACAGCGAGGCCCTGCTCATGCACCTGGACCTCGCCGGTGTGGCAGCCTCCGGAGGATCGGCCTGCTCGACCGGAGCAGTCGAACCGTCCCACGTCCTGACCGCGATGGGGGTCCCCCGGGAACTCGCCCTCGGCGCGTTGCGGTTCAGCCTTGGACACGAGACCACCGAAGCCGAAGTAGATCGTGCCGCCGAGGTGTTCCCGACCGTAGTTCGCAAGGTCCGCAAGCTTTCGGAGGCGCTCGGTCGTGCGTAATCGCATTCGCAGGGACAACCGCGTGCTGGTCGCGATGTCGGGCGGGGTGGATAGCTCCGTCGCAGCCGCGGCTCTCGTCGAGCAGGGCTACGACGTGGTGGGCGCCACGATGAAGCTGTTCTGCTACGGCGATTCGGTGCCCGACCGTCCCTGCTGCTCGCTCGACTCGATCAACGACGCCAAGGACGTCGCCCACAAGCTGGGCATCCCGCACTACGTGTTGAATCTGGAGGACCGATTCAATCTCCACGTGATTCAGAACTTTGTGCAGGAGTACAGCCAGGGCCGGACTCCGATTCCGTGCGTGCGTTGCAACTCGTTCACCAAGTTCCGCGACCTGCTGGCCCACGCGGACGCGCTGGACTGCGGGCACATCGCGACCGGACATTACGCGATCGCCCGGGATGCCGCGCTGTACCGAGGCGCCGATCCGGCCAAGGACCAGAGTTATTTCCTGTGGGGAATTGATCGCGCGGTCGTGGCCCGCATGCTTACGCCGGTTGGCGGGCTCACCAAGCTGGAAACCCGCGCCATCGCCCGGAAGCTTCGACTCCGGACTGCGGACAAGCCGGAATCGGTCGAGATCTGCTTCGTGCCGGACGACGATTACGTGTCGGTTCTCGAGCGCAATCTGCCGGAAGAGGCCCCAGCCCTGAGCCCGGGACCGCTGGTGAGCACCAGTGGCGAAACCCTGGGCGAGCATCGGGGATTCGCCCGATTCACGATCGGGCAGCGGAAGGGATTGCCGGGCGGAAGCTCGGAGCCAAGGTATGTAGTGGCCATTCGCCCTGCGACCCGCGAGGTCGTCGTGGGGTCAGCCGATGAGCTCCTCGGCCACACAGTCGAACTATCCGAGTTGAATTGGTTGTCCGATCCTGTGCCCGTGGGCAACAGCTGCCAGGTGCAGCTGCGCTATCGGTCCCGCGCGGTGACAGCGACCGTGATGGCCCGCGAGGATGACCGAATCCGGCTCGTTCTGGAGACTCCCATTCGCGCGATCACGCCGGGTCAGTCAGGAGTCCTGTATTCCTCCGAGGGCCGAGTGCTCGGCGGCGGGGTGATCGATTGCAGCTACGGTACCTCCTGCTGCTCGCGGCGGTACTGCCCGGCCAGCTCATCGCCCAGAGCAAGAAGCCGCTTACCATCGATCAGTTTGTCTCCATGCCCACCGTTGGCGACCCTCAGCTCTCGCCGGACGGGAAGCTGGTCGCGTTTACGATCTCGACCCCCTCCCTCCAGGACAATCGTTCCACCTCGCGCATCTGGCTGGCGGATGCCGCCACCGGAGAGACTTGGCAGGCGACGACCGGCGGCGGCAGCGACCGGGCGCCTCGCTGGTCCCCCGATGGGCGGACCCTGGGATTCATCTCCACCCGGGAAGGTGGCTCGCAGATCTGGCGCCTGCCGGCGCGCGGAGGCGAGCCGACGAAGCTCACCAGCTTCGCGGACGGAGTGGGCGATTTTCTCTGGGCGCCGGATGGCAAGGGATTGCTGTTCTGGAGCAGTGTGAAGTGGCCGGATTCGACCGAGGCGGAGAAGCGCGGCGGGAAGTATCCAACTGAGGCGAAAATCTGGGACGATCTGTTCTATCGCCACTGGGACGAGTGGCGGGTCGGACTTCGCCAGCACGTCTTCCGGGTATCCCTTCCCGACGGCGCGGTCACCGACCTGACGCCGATCGACCGGGATGTGCCGACCCTGGCACTGGGCGGCGCCGACGTGGCGATTTCTCCGGTGGCGACGGAAGTAGCGGTGGTCTTCAATCCCGACTCCAATCTCGCCTCGACCACGAACAACGACATTTTTGTGATGGGCCCGGATGGGTCAGGCCGTCAGGGCATCACGAACAGCGCCGCGAACGACAACAGCCCGCTGTACTCGCCCGACAGCCGCTACATCGCGTACCTCGCGATGTCCACTCCCGGCTTCGAGGCTGACCGGCAGCAGCTCATGGTCTACGAGCGTGCAACCGGGCGTCGGGCAGCGGTGACGGCGAAGTGGGACATCAGCATCCAGGCCTTCCAGTGGTTGCCGGATTCCCGTGCCGTGATCGCCGAGGTCGAGGAGCGTGGCGGCCACAATCTGTACCGGATCGAGGTCCCGGGAGGCCGTACGACCCGGCTGGTCACCGGCGGACTCAACACCGCCGTGCAGATCCCGGTCCGAGGCGAGTCCATGGTGTTCCTGCGCGAGTCCGCGACGCATCCCAAGGAGGTGTTCATCGCCGGGCTGGACGGGAAGCGGATGAGGCAGCTCACCAAGGTGAATGACGCAGCGCTGGAGGAGCTGGACCTGGCTCCGATGGATACGCTCCGGTTCGTTGGCGCCCAGGGCGATTCCGTGTTTGGCTGGCTGATCAAGCCACCCGCGTTCGACTCCACCAAGCAGTATCCCCTCATTTACCTGATCCATGGTGGTCCTCAGTCGGCGTGGCTCGACCAGTGGCACGCGCGCTGGAACTACGCCCTCTTTGCCTCGAGGGGATACGTCGTCGCGGCGGTCAACTTCCACGGCTCGACCGGCTACGGGCAGGTCTTCACCAACAGTATCTCGCGAAACTGGGGCGGGCTGCCCTACGAAGACCTGATGAAGGGCGTGGAGGTCGTCTCATCGCTGCCGTACGTAGACAAGGACCGGATCGGAGCGGCCGGCGCCTCCTACGGCGGATACATGATCTACTGGATGGCGGGCCAGACCGACCGGTTCAAGGTGCTCGTCGCGCACGATGGGATCCTGAATCCGCTCAGCATGACGGGAACCACCGAGGAACTCTGGTTCCCGGCCTGGGAGTTTGGGGGGACCCAATTGTCGCAGGTGGGACGGGCGACCATGGAGAAATGGTCTCCCGCCAACTATCTCGACAAATGGAAGACCCCGATGCTGGTAGTCCACGGCCAGCTCGACTACCGGGTGGACCTCTCCGAGGGGCTGCAGGCCTTCACCGCGCTGAAACTGCGGCACGTACCCTCGAAGTTTCTCTACTTCCCTGATGAAGGGCATTGGGTCCTAGGTCTCCGGAACCGACGGCTATGGTGGGGCACGGTGCTCGACTGGCTGGACCAGTATCTGCGCCAGGATCGGCCTAGCTCCTAGCGGGCGGGAGAACTACCGATGCGATCCCTCTTCATTCGCTGGCTCATCAACACCCTCGCGCTCTACGTCGCGGTGCAGGTCGTGGACGGGCTGCACTACGACAAGGGACCCGTCGGCCTGCTGATCGTTGCGGCCATTTTCGGGCTGGTCAACAGCACCCTGCGCCCGATTCTCACCGTCCTGACCTGCCCTCTCGTGCTGCTGACGCTGGGACTCTTCACCCTAGTGATCAATGCGGTGCTGCTCATGATTACCGCCTGGCTCTCGGCGCAGTTCGATCTCGGCTTCCGAGTAGACGGTTTCTGGCCTGCGTTCTGGGCCGGGCTCCTGATCGGACTGGTGAGCGTGTTCCTGTCGCTTGCGGTCGGGGAAAAGAAGGTCCCCGCCGAGCGGAGGTAACCCCGTTACCTGTCCGTTACACGCCGATTCGCCCCCCATGACGGGCCCGCGTAGATTTTTTCCTTGTGACCGACCTCCACCTGTCCGCCCCCGCTGGGGAAGCCCCTCTGGGCGATTTCCGCCACCCTTCGCTGTTTCTCAACCGTGAATTGTCGTGGCTGGAGTTCAATCGCAGGGTGCTGCACGAGGCCCAGGACCCCCGCACGCCGCTTTTGGAACGGCTCAAGTTCCTGGGAATCTTCAGCTCGAACCTGGACGAGTTCTTCCAGATCAGGGTGGCGGGACTCAAGGAACAGCTGGCAGCCGGCTACAGTGAGCGCACTCCCGACGGCCTGACGCCGGAACAGCAGCTCAAGGCGATCCGCGGCGTCGTCCGGGACATGCAGCGGGACCACGCCAAGTGCCTGCACGACGTCGTACTGCCGTCCCTCTCCCGGCAGGGGCTGGCACTCCTCAACATCGGCGACCTGGAGTCCGAGGAGCGCCGCGCATTGGATCGCTATTTCCAGGCGAACGTTTTCCCGGTGCTGACGCCGCTGGTCGTCGATCCCGCCCACCCCTTCCCATACATCTCGAATCTGAGTCTTTCCCTCGCGGTGATCCTGCGAGGACAGGACGGAGAAGAGCGGTTCGCGCGGGTCAAGGTTCCGAAGATCCTGCCGCGCTGGGTGCCGCTGGATTCGCCACAGCGCTACGTGCCGCTCGAGCAGTTAATCAGCGCCAATATCGAGTCGCTGTTCCCGGGGGTCGAAATTCTGGGTTGTTCTCCATTTCGCATCACCCGGAACACCGACTTCGAGGTGGATCACGACGAGGCCGAAGATCTCCTCAGCACGATCCAGGAGAACTTGCGGAACCGGCGCTTCGGCGCGGTGGTCCGGCTCGAGGTGGCTCCGGATCTTCCCCACTCGGTCCGCGAAGTGCTGCTCTCGGAATTCAACGACGACCAGGAATCGGCCGGTTCGCCGCTCACTCAGGACGACGTTTTCGAGGTAGCCGGATTGCTGGACACGGCCGATCTGCTCGGTCTGGCGTCCGCCGACATGCCGGCCCTCCGGGACCAAAGCTTCCATCCGGCCACCCAACCGCGCCTCGCCTCGGGCCGCAACATCTTCGAGGTCATCCGCGAGGGAGACCTGCTGGTCCACCATCCCTACGACAGCTTCGCGAGCTCGGTCGAGCGGTTCATTCAGGCCGCGGTGGACGATCCCGACGTCGTGGCCATCAAGCTCACGCTCTATCGCACCGGCGGTGATTCCAACATCGCGCGGATGCTGTCCCAGGCAGCGGAACGAGGCAAGCAGGTCGCGGTGCTTATCGAGTTGCAGGCCCGGTTCGACGAGGAGAACAACATCAGCTGGGCCAAGCGGCTTGAAGACGTGGGAGTCCATGTGAGCTACGGTGTGGCGGGACTCAAGACCCACACGAAGGTGATGCTGGTAGTGCGCCGCGAAGGAGACGGCATGCGGCGCTACGTGCACATCGGGACCGGCAACTATCACCCGAAGACCTCACGCCTCTATACCGACTTCGGGCTGTTCTCCTGCAATCCCGAGCTGGGCGCCGACCTGACCGACTTGTTCAACGTGCTCACCGGTTTCGCTTCGCCCACCCAGTACCGCAAGCTCATCGTGGCACCGAAGGGCATGCGGGACAGCTTCCTGATGATGATCCACCGGGAGATCCAGCACGCACGGAGCGGCGCTCCGGCGCGAATTCTGGCCAAGATGAACGCGTTGACCGACCCGGAGATCATCACCGCGCTGTACGAGGCGTCACGAGCGGGCGTCCAGGTCGATCTGATCGTGCGGGGGATCTGCTGTCTCCGCCCCGGCACGCCCGGCGTGAGCGACCGGATCCGGGTGATCAGCATCATTGGGCGGTTCCTCGAACACTCTCGGGCCTTTTGCTTCCTCAACGGGGGCAACGAAGAGGTCTACATCGGCTCGGCGGACTGGATGCCGCGCAACCTCGACCGGCGTATCGAGGCGGTGGTACCGGTGGAAGATCCGACCCATCGGGCGACACTTCGGGACCTGCTCTCGCTCATGTGGGCCGATAACCGGCAAGCCTGGGTGCTGGGTCCGGATGGCACCTACACCCAGCGCCAGCCTTCGGCCGGTGAAGACGAACGCGGCACCCATCGGTTGCTGGCCGATGCGTGCCGCGATGGAAACCGTCCTGCGAGTGGCGAGTTCGCCTCGACGCTGAGAGCGGCTAGTACTTAAGGTCTGTCGATTCAGCGAACTTCTTGAACAGCTCTTCCTGCTCCGCGGTCAGGTGCTCGGGTACCTCGACCTGCACCTGCACCAATTGATCCCCCCGGCGGCCACCCTTCTCCAAGCCCAGACCCTTGATCCGGAATTTCCTGCCGGGCTGAGTGCCGGCAGGAACCTTCAGGACGACTTTCTTCCCGTCGAGGGTCCGCACCCGTAGCCGGGTTCCCAGCGCCGCCTGGGCGACATTGATCGGAACTTCGCAGACCAGATCGAGCCCGTCGCGGTGAAAGAAGCGATCGGGCTGTACCTGGAACGTGACGAGCAAGTCTCCCGGAGGCTCGCCAGGACGGGGCGAGCCACCCTGACCTTTGAGACGGATGCGCGTCCCGGTTTCGGTGCCGGGGGGAACCGTGATGACGACCTGACGCTCTACCCGGTTTTCCCCGGCGCCATGACAGACCGGGCATGGCGTGCTGGGGATCTTGCCGCGGCCCCGGCACTTGGGACACGGCCGGCTGACCGCGAAGCTTCCCTGACCGAAGGTCACCGTGCCTCGGCCGTTGCACTCGGGGCAGGTCAGGAGCTTGGCGCCCTTCGCGGCACCACTCCCACCGCACTCGGAACAGGTCTCATTGACCGGCAGCGTCACCGGGACCTTCCCACCGAGCGCCGCGACACGGAAAGGAATCTCAACAACCGTCTCGAGCGTTTCAGTGATCGGCTCATCGCGGCGGCTCCGGCCAAAGATCGAGGAGAAGATGTCTCCCAGACCACCGAGACCGCCGAGGTCGTTGATATCGAACTCTTCAACGCTGGGTCCTGCCCCGCCGGGCGCTCCGCTCCTGCGACCCGCGCCACCCGGTGCGCGCGGCTCGAACGCGCCGTACCGTCGCATCGCGTCGTACTGCTTGCGCTTCTCCGCGTCGGAAAGAACGGTGTGCGCTTCGGAAACCTCCTTGAAGCGGTCAGCCGCCGACGGGTTGCTGGGATTGGCGTCGGGGTGATACTGCTTGGCGAGTCGCCGATAGGCCTTCTTGATGTCCTCGGGAGTCGCCGTGTCGGGGACACCGAGGACCTGATAGAAGTCCTTCGCCACGTTTAGACGTGTCCTTCGCTGGAGAAGACCTGGACCCGCGCCGGCCGGAGCAGCGATCCCTTGAAGCGATACCCCGCCTGAAAGGTGGCGCTCACGGTGTGATCCTTGGACGGATCAGGCGCAGGAAGCACAGAGACAGCTTCATGAAGACTCGGATCGAACGGCATACCGACAGGGTCGAGCCGCTCAAGACCCGCGGCCTCGAGTTCCTTCCGCAGTTTGCGCTCGATCAGAATGAGGGCCTGCTGCACTACATCGTTCTCACTCAGTTGGCCGCCGCTCTCGACCCGGTCCAAGTCATCGAGCACATCGAGCAGCTTGCCAGCCAGCGCCGCCTGGGCCCGATCGGTGAGCTCGATCCGCTCCTTGGCGACTCGCTTGCGGAAATTGTCGTACTCGGCGGCGAGGCGGACATGCCGGTCCCGCAATTCGGCGAGTTCGTCTTCCAGCCGCTTGACGGCCTCTTCACTCAATTCTACGGGAAGCCCAACCGCCCCTACGGCAGACTCGGGCGGATTCTCCGCCTCTGCTGGTGGGGAATCGGTCTCCGCTTCCTGATTCCTAACATCTGGTTTCTTCATCAGTTACACTCTCGAGGTAGTCCCACTTTGCACCGAAAGATAGCAGCGCGCGGAAGGGGCCGAGAAGTAGGCCAAGCTGGCACAGGGGCAAGCGTTGCCCTAGAGGGCTGCTGGCGGAGGCATCACTAGGACTGTATGTGTAGTTCGCCGGAGGTAGTCAACCCTGGGATCCACACGGAGCGATCATGACACCGACCAACCGCGAACTTCCCCGCACGACGATCGCGGTCGTCACCATCCTCTTTCTGTTGATTTCCTCGCTCTTCATCGTGCAGCCGCTGCTGGGTGCCGTGATCTGGGCGACGATGATCGTGGTCGCGACCTGGCCGGTGCTCATCAGTCTCCAGCGACGGCTCTGGGGAAAGCGGGCCCTTGCCGTTACGGGCATGACGCTCGCCCTGTTCCTGCTGTTTGCGGTCCCGATCGGGATGGCAGTCGGTTCCGTCGCCGGCCGCCTGGGAGAGTTGGAGTCAGGACAGCTTAACAACATCTCGGTGCCTCCTCCTCCCGCCTGGGTGCAAAAGGTGCCGATGGTCGGCACCAAGATCGATACGGCATGGCGAGAGGTAGCCACCGGCCAGGTGGACCTGGCCACCAAGGTCCAGCCTTACCTCCAGCCCATGATTGCGTGGCTGGGCCGCAAGGCCGGCAGCTTTCTGGCTCTGGTTGTCCAACTGATCGTGATCGTGATAGCCGCGGCGATCCTCTACGCCAATGGAGAGATCGCAGCTTACGGGGTTCGACGATTCGCCGAGCGACTGGCCGGCGAACGAGGAGACCGGGTGATCGTCTTGGCGGGACAGGCCATCCGTGGCGTGGCGTTCGGAGTGGTGGTGACTGCGATCTTGCAGACAGCCCTGAGCGGGCTCGGCCTGTGGCTCTTCGGCATTCCACAGGCGGCGTTTCTCACCGCCGTCATCTTCCTGCTCTGTGTTGCTCAGGTGGGGCCGGCCCTCGTCATGATCCCCGCAGTCTTCTGGATGTACTCCACCGGTCAAACGGGAAAGGCCACGCTGTTCCTTCTCTGGACCCTGGTGTGCATCACTATGGACAACATCCTGCGGCCCATCCTCATCAAGCGGGGAGCCGACCTGCCCCTACCGCTGGTCTTCCTGGGTGTGATCGGTGGATTGATCGGTTTCGGGCTGATTGGGATCTTCGTGGGGCCGGTGGTTCTCGCGGTTACCTACACTCTGCTCGTCTGGTGGGTGACCGAGGATCCGGAGCACACGAGTCCCGCGAAGGAGCCGGCCGCGACCCCAGGGGTCACATGACCGAGTTCAACCCCCGAGCATGAGAGTCACCACCGCCAGCACGACGCCGAAACCTGCCATAAAGATGCCGGCCCGCAGCCATGGTTGGCCGGTAGTTCGCCCATAGGCGGCTCCGAGCACGAAGAGCATCACGAGGGCGATGGCGTGCGAGAGGCGCAGCGCCCGGTGAATCTCGGTCATGAAGACGAAGGGTGCGATCAGCGGGAGAGTCGAGAGAAAAACCAGCAGGAACACGACGCCAGCTGCACCGAGATCACTCCAATTGACGTGGGGAGCCGGCGGTTGCGGCAGGGTGCGCACCTTCCGGATCATGTGGTCGAGATGGGCCGGCTCCATTAACGCCACCGCCTCGCTTGGCAGCCAGTTCCTCAAGGCCTGAATGGCCACGGCTCCGTCGCCGGACTCGCGGACCGCCCGCCCGACGAGGTATGTCCGGCGCCGTTCGGCCACCCGGAACATTACGAGGATGAAGCCGTCGACGATTCCCCACGCGATATTGCAACCCAGCGCGCCGCGCAGCATCTCCTGCACGTCAGCCTGTCCCGCCTCGGCGACACTGAGCGATCCGGTAAACGTAAGTACCATAATGACCCCGAAGAGCACCTCCGAGATCCGGTCTGCCGGATCGAGCAATGCTTCCGAAGCATGCGGGTGGTGCGGGTGCACGTGGACCATGAGGATCTCGTGTCGGTAAGTAGGATCTCACCATCGGGAAATGGCAACGTTCCAGCGCCGGCTGACTGTCACCCTGGTGACGGGCTCACTCCCTCCAGGAGTCTCCAGAGCTGGAACAACGCTGCCTGGGCCGCCCGCCCGCGAACATCATCCCGGCCGCCGGGGAACATGTAGCGAGTGCAGGTAGTCTCACCCCCGAACGCGGACGCTACAAAAACCAATCCGACCGGTTTCTCCTCGGTTCCGCCGTCCGGCCCCGCAATACCAGTGATGCTCATGGCGGCATCAGCACCGAATACCTGTGTCGCACCGTGGGCCATGGCGCAGGCGACTCGTTCACTCACTGCGCCTTCCTCCACGATCAGCTGCGCCGAGACATTGAGTTCAGCCACTTTCACTGCGTTGCTGTAGGCCACGATGCCGCCGAGATAGACGTCTGAGCTTCCCGGAATCTCGGTGATCCGCCCTCCCAGCAACCCTCCCGTACAGGATTCACCCGTCGCGAGCGACAGCCCAAGACGACGTGCCTCATCGAGCAGCAACGCGGCGAGATCGTCTTCGTCTTCCCCGTAGACCGGATCCCCGATCCGGGAGCGCAGCAACTGAATCCCCGTCTCCAGTCTTTCATCCGCCTCGGCCGCGGGAAGGTCCCACGCGGTGAGTCTCAGATCAACCCCATTGATTCCGGGCAGGTAGGCAAGCGAGAGCGGAGCAATCTCATCTTCGGCGCCGTTCAACTTCTCGGCGAGACTGGACTCGGGAACACCCCACGTCCGTACTGCCCGCGAGCGCACCACTCCACCGCCTGCGCGCGACGTGAGCCGGGGCAGCACTTCGTGGGTGAGCAGGTTGCGCATCTCGTGGGGGACACCCGGGAGCATGATCACGATTCCAGGTGATCCCTCGAGCCACAGTCCGGGAGCGGTTCCCCACCGATTGGGAAGGACGGTTGCGCCACGGGGCACTTCGGCCTGACAGCGATTGACCGGCGAAGGCACCCTGCCCATGCGCGCGAATCGCGCGACAAGCGCATCCCAGACGGCTTGCTGGAATTCGAGCGGAGCCTGAAACAGCTCGGCCACTGCTTTCTTGGTGACATCATCAGCGGTGGGACCCAGGCCACCAGTCACCAACACGATACCGGACCGGGCGAGGGCTGCTGATACGGCATCCCCGATTGCCGCGGCATCATCTCCCACCGTGGTTCGACGGGCCACGCTGACTCCCGCCGCGGCGAGAGCACGACCAATCTCCGCCGAGTTGGTGTCCACGGTGAAGCCGAGCAGGAGCTCGGTGCCGACAGTGAGGAGTTCTATGGATGACACGATCGCCGACGGCTGAGGGCTGATGCTAACGGCTCTTGAACAGGGTCCGGTACTGGAACATGTAGTCCACGAACGAATAGATGGTCAGCACCGTGGCGAGAGCCAGCAAGAGGGCCACCACGCCGCCGTGGAATTCGTTCCAGTACTCGGCGAGCCGGTTGTGTTCCCAACCCATCGGCTTGCGCGCGTCGCGGAAGGTGAACCAGAGAAACGTGGCGCCGATGTAGATGTTCTGGATCGTGGCCTTGATCTTCCCGGCGGTACCGGCGGGGATCACGACGCCCTTGCGCTTGGCCCACCAGCGGAACCCGGTCATCGCGATCTCGCGACCGATCAGCAGCAGGCAGACCCAGAGTGGGATGCTGCCCCAGACCGGGATGTCGTACAGGTCATGCCGGGTGCGGGAGATC
>DATIOP010000190.1:0-7791 GCA_035472975.1 Gemmatimonadales bacterium | reverse complement strand
ACGTCTTTACCTTCGTCAACAACATCAACACCCACGAAGGCGGCACGCACCTCACCGGCCTGCGCTCCGCGCTGACTCGGGCCGTCAACGAGTTCGCCAAGAAGAGCGGTGCGCTCAAGAAAGAGGACTTCACTCTGTCCGGCGAGGACATCAGGGAAGGGCTCACCTGCGTTCTCCACGTGAAGGTGAAGGAGCCGCAGTTCGAGGGACAGACCAAGACCAAGCTGGGCAACTCCGAGGTCGAGGGCATCGTCAAGCAGGTGGTCTACGAGCAGCTCGGCACCCAGCTGGACGAGAAGCCGCAGATCGGGCGAGTGGTCATCGAGAAGGCGGTGAGCGCAGCCCGGGCCCGCGAGGCGGCACGCAAGGCGCGAGACCTGGTCCGCAAGAAGTCGGGTCTCGAAGGCGCCGTGCTCCCTGGCAAGCTGGCCGACTGTTCACTCAGCGATCCGGCTCTCACCGAGCTGTATCTGGTGGAGGGAGACTCGGCCGGCGGGAGCGCCAAGCAGGGTCGCGACCGGCAGTTCCAGGCCATCCTGCCGCTCCGCGGCAAGATCCTGAACGTCGAAAAGGCCCGGATCGACAAGATCCTGGGCAACGAAGAAATCCGGTCGATGATCACCGCGATCGGCGCCGGAGTGAGGGAGGACTTCACCCTGGAGGACGCCCGCTACCAGAAGATCATCCTCATGACTGACGCCGACGTGGATGGGGCCCACATACGGACTTTGTTGCTCACGTTCTTCTTCCGCCAGATGCATGAGCTGATCGAGGCGGGATTCATCTACATCGCGCAGCCGCCACTCTATCGCGTGGCCAAGGGCAAGGAAGAGTTCTGGGCCTATTCGGAGCAGGAGCGGGACGAGTACGTGAAGCGGCTGGGGAACGGCGAGGGACGCGGAAGCGTGAACATCCAGCGCTATAAGGGTCTGGGAGAAATGAATCCGGACCAGCTTTGGCGTACCACGATGGACCCCGCGAAACGAACCATTCTCAGGGTGACGCTGGAGGACGCGGTCGAGGCGTCGAAGCTGTTCGACGAATTGATGGGAGACGAGGTCGAGCCGCGGCGTCTGTTCATCGAGAAGAACGCCAAGTACGTGAGCAATCTCGACGTGTAGACCGGTCTATCGCAGCATCTGCTCCGGAGACTGAAACGAGAGAAACGCTTCAGTCACCTGAGGGTCGAAATGAGCCCCGCTCCGGCGGCCGATTTCGACCCTCACTGTTTCCACCGGTCGCGCGCTGCGATACGGCCGGTCGTGAGTCAGCGCGTCGAAGAAGTCCGCGATCGCCACGATGCGAGCCTCGAGCGGGATCGCCTCCTCGGCCAGGCCGTAGGGATATCCTTTCCCATCCCACCGCTCGTGGTGGCTCTGCGCGATTCGCTGCGCCATCTGGATCATCGCGGACTTGCCGCCGCCAAGAATCCGGGCACCGATCGTCGTATGAGTCCGCATCACCCCCAGCTCGCGAGGAGTAAGCCTTCCGGGTTTGAGCAGGATGCGGTCTGGCACTCCGATCTTCCCCACGTCATGCAGTGGCGCCGCCCGCCGGATCAGGCTGGAGACGGTCTCTCCCACGCCCAGATCGACCGCGAGGGCGCCCGCCAGCGCGGCCACCCGCTGGGTGTGCCGCCCGGTCGCGTCGTCCCGGAACTCCGCAGCGGCCGCCAGGCGCTCCAGGACTTCGACCTGAGTCCGTTCCAGCGCGGCGGTGCGCTCGGCCACCCGGCGCTCGAGACTCTGGTTCTGCGCCTGCAAAGCGAGGTGCAACGAGCGAGTCTCGATCAGGTTGCGAATCCGGAGGAGTACTTCGGGGACGTCAAAGGGCTTGCCCAGGAAATCCTTGGCTCCCATCGCAAGCGCCCGTTGTCTCATCTGAGCGCTGTCGTCGGCGGTGAGCATGAGGATCGGCAGATAGCAATCGGATGGAATCGCGGCGCGGAGCTGGGTCAGCACTGCGAAACCGTCCATGATGGGCATGTGAAGGTCGAGCAGGATCAGATCGGGATTGTGATCTTCGAGCAGCTGGAGGACGGAGCGCGAATCCGTCGTGCCCTTCACGTGACGGAATCCGGCGCGATTGAGAATCCGGATCAGTGCTTCGACGTTGGGCGCTTCATCATCAACCACGAGAATTCGGGCCGCCGTGTTGCCGGCATGGCTACCGTTCAGTCCGTTCCCGTACCGCGTCCGCGGAGCAAGCTTCCGCGTCTCTTCGCGCGCGACCCCCACGTCCTACCTCCCCGTCACAGATCGGTGCCCGTGTCGGCCCGCATCGCGGGTCCCGAATTGTTGCCTAATCCTGGATCGCTACCATACTGCTTTGAGTGGACCAGCTAAGTCATTGTCAGCATTTGGCGTACCAACGATCGTCAGGTTCATCCCGGAGCCGCCTGCGGCCAGCCATGTAAGTCTGCTGTAAAGAGAGTGATCAGGTCGGCCAACTTGTGGCGGGACTCGCGAGTAGCTCGCGGCGAGTGTCAGGCAATTCAACACTGGCGCTCGAGAAGGCAGGCCCTCCAGCAGCGAGGGAGGGACGAGTAGCACGTTTCTAAACGGCGGATCGGAAGGTGGCGGACTTCCTGAGGCCTCGCTTTCGGCGCTACCGGACCGGAGGGTTGCCGGCGCCTGGGCCCCAGTCGTCTCCCTCGAAGCCATCTTCCGTCCGCTGGTGAAGGCCAAGATCGCGGGCCTCCCTCTCGGCGACTTCCAGCTCATCGTGGTCCGGCTCCTCCAGGCCGGACGGATCCCGGGAGCGACGACCGGGCCGAATCAACCAGGCAAGGAAGACGGCGATCGCGAGCAACAGCAGAAGCTCACCGCTCATAGGTATCCTGGTTCGAGAGTTTCGACCCCGTCGGCGGTAATTCGGTGCGACACCAGTGGAAGTGGATCAGCCGTACCGGTGAATTTGATCGCGCGCGTGAGCGCGGCGAGCCCGATCCCGACGCCTGTCTTGTCCCTGGCAAATACCGAAGCGATTGGTTCCCCGGCGATCACCTTGCTGCCAGGCTTCACAGTCACTACAAACCCAACCGAGTGATCCACCGTGTCTCCCAGGGCACGACGGCCACCGCCCATCTCCACGACTGCCTCGCCCAACACTCGTGGCTCGATCTGCCGAATCGTGCCGCCGATCGGTGCTGGAAACAGCTCTACCTCCTCGGCCTGAGGCAGCACGCCGGGATCATCAACTACCGCCGGATTGCCACCCTGCGCCTCGATGATTTTCCGGAAGGTGTCGAGAGCCTTACCGGAACTCAGTGCTTCCTCGACCCTGGCTTCTCCCCCCTTCCGATTCTTAACCACGCCACCGGCCAGCAGCATCTCGATGGCAAGAGTTCGAGTGAGACGGGACAGGTCTTCGGGACCCTCGCCCGCGAGGGCGAGAAGCGCCTCTTCCACTTCGAGAGCGTTTCCGATCGCCCGGCCGAGCGGCTGATCCATCGCGGTCAGGTAAGCGACGGTTCGGCAACCGTGAGCCTCGCCCAGGCCGACCATGATGCGTGCGAGCTCGACACCTCGCTCTGCTTCCGGAAGAAGGGCACCGCTTCCCGTCTTCACGTCCAGCACCAGCGCATTCAACCCCTCGGCGAGCTTTTTGGCCATGATGCTCGCGGCGATGAGGGGAACCGACGGCACGGTTCCCGTCACATCGCGCAGGGCGTAGAGCCGGCCGTCGGCAGGAGCAATCTCGGCGGTCTGACCGACCATCGCGACACCGATCCGCTGGACCTGGTCTCGCGTCTCCGCGAGCGAAAGATCGGTTCGAAATCCAGGAATCGATTCCATCTTGTCGGTGGTCCCGCCGGTGTGTCCCAGCCCCCGACCGGAAATCATGGGGACCGCGACACCGCAGCTCGCGACCAGTGGTGCCAGCACCAGGGAGACCTTGTCGCCGACGCCGCCGGTCGAATGCTTGTCTACCCGGGGAACCGCCCAGGTACCGAAGTCGAGGGTCTGGCCCGAGTGGAGCATGCTGTCGCACAGAGTGTTGAGCTCGGCCGCGCTCATGCCCCGAAGCGCAACCGCCATGAGCAGTGCCGACATCTGGTAGTCCGGCACCGCTCCGGCGGTGAACCCCTCGACCAGAGCGGTCCATTCGGCGGCGGTGAGCTCGCCGCCGTCGCGCTTGCGTTCGATTAGAGGCTGGATCACCATTCAGCCGCCCGTTCCTCACTTGGTCCAAAACGCGGAGCGAACTCGTCGTGACATGGCGCAGCCAGTTGTTGATCGCCGCCCTGTTGCTGGGGTCAGGCTCGAAGCTGCTGGGCCAGTCGGTGGAAGACCACCTCACCGCAGGCCGCGAATTCACGACCAAGAACCCGCCCGCGGCTCTTGCGGAATTCGAAGCGGTGCTGGCGGTTGATTCCGCCAACTACGAAGCGAGCTGGGGCGCGGCTCAGGCGCTGGTGGACATCGGCAAGCAGACTCCGGACAGCGTGAAGTCGCGAGAACGGGATTCACTCTACGCCCGGGCCGAGACCCTGGCGCGAGCCGCGGTCAAAGCCGATTCAACCGGCGCCGATGGGCACTTTATCCTCGCCACGGCGATCGGGCGCGCCTCCCTGACCAAGAGCAAGAAGGAGCGGATCAAGCGCGCAGCCGAGATCCGAAATGAGGCGCTCAAGGCTCTCGCGCTGGACCCCAACCATGACAAGGCCTACCACGTGCTGGGCCGGTGGAACGCCGAAATCATGCGGCTCTCCGGACTGACTCGCTTCTTCGCGAAGAATTTTCTGGGCGGCGCGGTATTCAACTCCGCGTCCTGGCAGGGAGCGATCGATAACATGCAGAAGGCGGTGGCGCTGAATCCCGAAAGCGTGTACCACCGCCTGGACCTGGCCGAGATCTATGTGGACGTCGATCGCTACAGCGACGCCAGGCAACAGCTCACCGAGATCGCCGGACTGCCGGTCTTCGATGCCGCCGACCCCGAGTATCAAGCCGAGGCGGCGGCACTGCTGAAACGGATCGCCAACAAGAAGGACAAAGACTAGCGGTCTCAGCCGCGCAGCCGGTCCTTCACGTCTCCCAGCCGGTCCTTCACATCTCCCAGAACCTCGTCCGCCCTCGACGCGGCGGACTCGAGCTTCTCCCGGAGCTGCTTGCGGCGCCGTCGCATTGCATGGCGCGCCGCGTCCCGTTCTGCGACCCACGCCGAGGCGGCCTTCTTCTCGATCGCCTTGGCCCGTTTCCGCACCAACCGCCGGGTTTCCTCCCCGCTGGCGGGGGCAAAGAGCAGGGCCACGACCGCGCCCAAGGCCGCCCCGAGCACCAAACCCGTCAGAAAGCCGCCACCTTCTCGGCCCCCCTTGTCTTCTTCGTCAAGCATCTGTCTGCCTCCGTGAAGCGTACCGTCAGAAAATTACCGTCAAGATCCTGAGCAAGCTACTCACGCTTGACCCCCTCCACTCCCCGGGCGAAACTTCGCCATCCCATACCGGATGAGTCCATGACCGTGACTTCGGCAGCGGCTGTCACCGCTGAGGACGCCGAACGCCTTCAGGCCCAGGTTCGGGACCTGGAGCACGAACGGAAGCACCTCCTGGCCATCATCGAGATTCTCCAGGAAATCGCGGGGTCGCTCCACTTCGTGGACATCATGCAGTCCATCACGCGCCGGCTGGGGGAGGCATTCGGGCTGGACCGCTGCTCGATCTTCCTGGCGGAGCGGGACGGAAAGACCGTTCGCCTCGTGGCCAGCTACGAGGACCCGGGCATCCGGAACTACATGGTGGACCTGGACCGTTATCCGGAGCTGGCTCAGGCCATCAAGACCGGTCGCACGGTGTTCATCCCGGACGTCGAGAAGGATCAATCGCTGGAGCACGTGCGGGGCGCCCTGCAGCTCCGCCGGGTCAAGGCGATCACTGTCGTCCCGATCACGTGGCGGGGTGCTGCCATCGGCGCCATCTTCCTGCGAACCTTCCGGGACGGGCCCAATTTCTCCGAGAGCGACGTGGCCTTCTGCCAGGTCGTGGCCAGCCTCACGGCCAAGTCGCTCCGGAACGCTCACCGTTTCGAACGGCTGCAGCAGCGGGTGGGCGAGTCTTCCTCCCCGAACCACCGGGCCACCGAGCGGGAGCGGGCCGCGCTGATCGGCTTCCTTCGGCGGCTGCTCGACGAGTTCGCCGCCCGAGAGGGGCCTTGGAGCGAAGGGGTCCTGGCCAAGGCCAGCGCCGAGGAAATCGAGCGGCTGGTCGGGGTGGCGCTGACGGTCCTGGGGCAGGAAGCCGCGGCCAGGTAGAAAAGCGGTGGTGGGTTGTAGGTGGTGGGTGGTAGGGAGCTGAGAACCGACGCCCCAAACCACCCACCACCCACTACCCACCACCCACCACCCAATCCACTCTGGCTCGCTTGGTCCGCACTACTCTCCAATGACGCCCGCCGCCCGCGCCGACGAACTTCGCCAAGCCCTCGATCGAGCCAACCACGCCTACTACGTCCTCGACGCGCCGGAAATCAGCGACGCCGAGTACGATCGAATGCTCCGCGAGCTGCAGGAGCTGGAGCAGACCCACCCCGAGCTGCGCACCGCCGACAGTCCGACCCAGCGAGTGGGGGCCGAACCGGCCTCGGCGCTCGCCAAACACGCCCACCTCCGGCCCATGTTTTCGCTCGCCAATGCGTTCACCAACGAGGAACTGGAGGCCTGGGAGGCCAGAAACGCCCGCATCTCGCCCGAAGTAAAAGCCGGCGGATATACGACCGAGATCAAGATCGACGGCGCCGCGGTCAGTCTGACCTATGAACGAGGCCGTTTCGTGAGCGGAGCAACCCGGGGCAATGGCATGGTGGGAGAGGTGATCACGGAGAACCTCAAGACCATCCCTGAGGTGCCGCTCATCCTGAAGGGATCCGGTCATCCGGCGTTAATGGAGGTGCGCGGCGAGGTTTACATGTCCCGGCAGGCCTTCGAGCGGCTGAATCGGGAGCAGGAGGAAGCGGGGGAGCCGCTCTACGCGAACCCGCGCAACACGGCAGCGGGCACGCTCAAGTTGCTCGACTCCCGGATTACCAAGCGACGCCGCCTCCGGATGTTCGCCTTCCACGTCGAGGTTATTGAAGGAAAGTTCGGAGCCACGTCTCAATGGGAGATTCTGGAGAAGCTCGAAGCTTGGGGGTTCCCGGTAGAGACGCATCGCAAGCGGCATGCGACCCTCCAGGAGGCGCAGCACGAAGCCGACAGCAAAGAGCACTTGCTACGCTCGCTGCCGTTCGAGGCCGATGGCATCGTTGTGAAGGTGGACCGCCTGGTGCTACACCAGGAGCTCGGCATCGTGGGGGGCCGGGAGCCGCGCTGGGCCATCGCTCGCAAGTTCGCCCCCGAGGTTGCGGTGACCAGACTGCTCGACATTGGGATCAACGTGGGCCGGACCGGCGCGCTGAATCCCTACGCCAGACTGGAACCGGTCGAAGTGAGCGGAGTAACAGTCTCGAACGCGACACTCCACAACGAAGATCTGATCGAGCAAAAAGACATCCGGATTGGAGACTGGGTGGAAGTCATGCGGGCCGGCGAGGTGATTCCGCAAATCATCGGACCCATCCGCGAGCGACGGGACGGCTCGGAAAAGCCCTTCAAGATGCCGGACAAGTGCCCGGCCTGCGGGACACCGGTGGAGCGGCCTCCCGACGAGGCGATGCGCTACTGTCCCAATGCCACCTGTCCAGGGCGAGTCCTCGAAGGAATCGTGCACTTCGCTTCCCGCGACGCGATGGATATCCGGGGGCTGGGATACGAGCGGGTTCGCCAGCTGCTCGATGCCAGGCTGATCCAGGA
>DATIOP010000189.1:0-7480 GCA_035472975.1 Gemmatimonadales bacterium | reverse complement strand
CGGTCGGGGACATCGCGCGGCTCCAGGTGAACGCGGAACGCCGTTTGCTGTATGTCAGCGCGGTGAACCCGGCGACGCCGACGGCGCAGATCACCTTTGTCAATCTTGCTAGCCTGCTGCATCACAATGCGGCACTGAGCGGCGGTCTCCTGCTCACCCGATCCGGCACCTTCGTGCAGGAACTGTCGATGGTGGCCTATTGGCGCGACGCGCAGGACAACCTGCTGCGGGCCGAGCGGGTGAGTAATACGGGTGCGATGCAAGGTGAAATCATCGCGACCGGAGTGCAGCAATGGGACGTCTCGCTGGTCTTTACCAATGGGGTCGAAGCGGTGCAGGCCGATGGCCTCGACGCCAACCCTGACAACGATTACGACGACATCGGTTCGGTGCACGTCCGCGCCCGGGTCCGGGCCGAGAATGCCGATCCTCGAGTAAACGGTGGTGCGCTGATCACGCGGAACTACGACTGGTGGTTCACTCCGCGTAACCTGATCTACGAACGGAACCGTCTGGGTCCGTGATCCCTTCCCACCATAGTGGGCATGGGGGGGCGACAGACAGGGGGAAATTCAATCGGAGTTAATGGATCTAAATGCTTGCTGCACTTAAGGCTGGGAGCCGATCCGAAAAGGTCGGCTTCTTGCACTTCGGGGTACGGGCGGCCATTCTAGTTCGATCCTTCATCGCTGCCCGGAGAACACCAGAAATGCTTGCGGAGACTTACCACGGCTCCCGGCCGCCACGGGCGTTACGCTCGCGGCAAGGGTTCACCCTGATCGAAATCCTGACCGCCCTCGTGATCATGGCCATTATCGCCGCCCTGGCGATCCCTCGGCTCAATCTCGACGGCTACAAGGTGAGTTCGGCGGTTCGCGGGGTTACCGCAGGGCTGACCTACGCCCAACGGCTCGCGGTGTCCCTCCAGTCCGACGTGCGGGTGTCCTTCGACTCGACCCGGCGGCGGCTCCGGGTGCACGAGGACGTCGACAACGACGGCGTAATCGATCCGGGAGAACGGGTGACGTATACCAACCTCGAGGAAGGCGTCACTTTCGGGCGCGGGACCGCCAACCCGATCACCTATAGTGACGGGAATACGGGCAGCGGCACCTTCAACTTCGTGGGGACCCAGGGAGGCATTCCCTGCGTCGTGTTTCGCCGCGACGGCTCCGCGAGTGAAAACGGGGGCTTCTATCTCAATACCATCAAAGGTCTCGTGTCGGGACGAACCAATGCGGTCAGAGCCGGAGAAATCGTCCGCTCCAGCGGGCGAGTGATCTGGTATAGCTACGCCACCGGCGCCTGGACCAGGGGGAACTGATGAACCGCCGCGGTTTCACACTGGTCGAAGTGATGATCGCACTGATCATCCTGACGATTGTCTCTCTGAGTCTGGGGAAGTTTGTCGCCAGCTTCTCTCACGCGGTCGGCACCTCGACCATCCGCACCATCGCGATCGACGTCGCGACCGAGCAGTTGGAGCTGGTCCGGGGGAACGCCAATCAGAGCGCCTACCCGACGCTGGTAGCCACTTTCAACGGCAACGTGGTCACCGGGTTCCCCAGCTATCCTCGCATGACCCGCACGACCACGGTGGTGCGCACCACGGGCACCAACCCGCGCCGCGACTACACCACGATCACGGTTACCGTGACCGAGACGACCCTGGGCACCCCCGTGAACCTCACAGCCGTGGTGGCCGCGCCATGACGAACAAGACAAGCCGGCACGGCTTTTCGCTGATCGAAATGCTGATCGCGATCATCGTCCTCAGCTTCGTGATGGGGGCGGCGGTCTCGGTGATGCGCTCCCAGAGCAAGAACTTCGCGCGGGGTGGGACCCGCATGGAGCTGACCCAGAACCTGCGTTACGCGACCACCACCGTGGATCGGGTCGTCAGGACCCTGGGGGCCGGCGTCGGGACCAACCAGCCGATGCTGGTCTACGGCGGCAACGACGTGCTCATGTTCAACACCGACTACGCCTCGGACATTCCCGATGGGGTGGCGGTGTATGTGAATCCCAGCCTTCCCGCGGGCGCCAATCTGGCGATGACCACGGCCTCCCCGATCACGATTCCCAACGTCTCACCGACCATCAACTACCCGGTCGCCAACTACTTCTGGGGTGGCGCGACGCCGAGCCGTGCGGAAACCATCTCGTTCTACTTCCGGCCCGATTCGCAGACCACCGACCCGGCGGATTTCGTGCTGCTGGAAAAGGTGAACAACATGCGGGCCGAACTGGTGGCACGGGGCATTCGCGCCTATCCCGGCCGACCCTTCTTCGAGTACTGGTGGGACAGCACGGGTGTGAACGGTGTCACCACCAATCTCCAGCTCGCAGCGGCCAAGATTCCGATCCGGCATCCGGTGATCGGTGGCCTCACCTCACGCGCCGACAGCATTCGCGGGGTCCGGATCAATCTCGTGGTGACGAATGAAGTGCTGACGGCCGATTCGACGAGCCGACGGGTGTCCACGATGATCCAGATCCCCAACAACGGGCTGGCGCGACTCGCCACCTGCGGCGACGTGCCGTTACCCCCGGCCTCCCTGGCAGCGGACACGATCGGCGCCGGGGCCGGCGCGGTGAATCTGACCTGGCCCGGCTCGACCGACGAGCTGAGCGGCGAACGGGACATCAGCCAGTACAACGTGTACTACCGCCTCAGCGCCGGGCCGGTGACCTGGACTCCATTCTTCACCCAGAGCGCCGGATTCTCTCCCTATAACAGAATTCCCCACGGCGGGCTTACCGCTGCCGGAAGCTACGTCTTTGCCGTCGCCGCACAGGACTGCTCACCCGCCGAATCGCCGTTCGCGGTGACCCCGGCGACCGTCCTGCCATGACCTTCTTGGACCGTCCCCGACCGGAGCCCTGCATGCACCCCGATCGATTGCGAGATGAACGCGGGATTGCCCTCATCCTGACCGTGCTACTGGCCCTGATGGTGGCCGGTATGGCGGTAGGGATCATCCTGATGATGGGCAATGCCAACCTCATCGCGAAGTTCCAGGCCAACGAAGCCATGATGGAGATGGCGGCGGATGCCGGGCTCGAGAAGGGGCGCGATACCCTGAATGGAACCCCGGGCATCGTGCCCCTGGGGGCGGGCTTCGTCACCCTGGAAAACAACATTCAGGTCCGGGATGCCAGCGGGGCGGTGATCCCCGGATTTACCCGTTCGCTCTACGCCGGGGAGAACGGCGACACGACCGGGCAGTTCGGTAACTTCGCCAGCGTGATTTCGGTAATTCGAAACAGTCGGGGTGCCGTCGTGGTTCGTCGGGTTCAGCTCAAGCAGGATCCCTTCAGCCGGTTTGCCCGGTTCTTCAATACCTGGAGCTGCTGCGCGTGGGGGAATACCGAAGTCGTGAATGGCCCGGTGCACTCCAACCAGGGCATGGCACTGCAGACCGGATCTCCAGGCGCCACGTTCAATGGTCCGGTCACCACCGTTACCGCCATCACCAATCAAGCCACCGGGAACTGGAATTCGGGTGTCACCACCGGTGTGGCGGCGATTCCCTTCCCGACCACGCAGACTCTGAACAACCTGCAGACCTTTGCAATCACGGGGCAGACCAACATTGCCGGCAGCGCTACCAACCCCGACGTGGATACCCGGATCGAGTTCATCGCGATCGACCTGAATGCCGACGGACTGCTGACCGGGGCCAACGAAGGATTCTTCCGGGTGTTCCGCGCCAAGACAGGTGGCACGGCCGCGGTCCAGCAAGACCGCCGGAACTATGTGACCGCGAGGCAGTGGGCGAATGTCGGCGGCGTCGCCGGGGTCACCACGACGAACGATCCGGGAATCGCGTCGCCCAATTGCGGCGGCCAGATCAACCGGACCGGCTTGGGGCCCACCTGGTTCCGCGCCGACACGCTCATCACCATCTTCGGCACCGGAGCCGCCGGGCGTGATTCCTCGCGCAAGGCGCTCACCAGCGCGCAGCGGCGCTGTTACCTGGGCGGCGATCGCCGGCTGTATTTCAGCAGCCAGTTCACTACCGGCGATACCTATGGCGATTGGTCGCAGTGGGCGGGCTGGGCCGGCGCGCCGTACGCGCCCCTGGTGGCGGCGCTGCAGGCCCAGGGCGTCGTGAATGCGGCCAACGCGAACGCTGTCGCCCTGACCTTCTGGCCCCTGAGCCGGGCGCTCAATCCCAACTTCAAGGGCGTCATTTACGTGACGGGCGGCGTAGGGATCAGCGGGCAGCTGCGCGGGAGGGTAACGGTCGTCGCCACCAACGACGCCATGCTGGCCGACGACATTACCTATGTGACTCCCCCGGCCACGACCTGCGTCGACATTCTCGGCATTCTGACCACCAACGATGCCGTCATCGAAGACAACACGGTCAACACCCCGTTCAATGTGAACGGGAACTGGACCGTCGCCTTCGATGATTCACCGAATGAAACCTTCGAATCCTTCATGCTCACGCTGGGCAACTTCCAGGGTGAGAACATCGGCGGTGATCCGGGAGCCATCGCCCCCGAGAACTGCGGCGGCAAGAGCCGGGGCTGCAAGTCGATCCACGGGGGGACCATTCAACAGGGTGTGTCGGGCACCTTCACCGGAAACAGCGGCTGGGCCGAGCAGGACACCTACGACGACTGCGGAGTACGGAGCCCGCCGCCGTATTACCCGACCACGGGGAGATACAGCAAGAACCGGTATTACGAGATCGATCCGGTGGGATTCAACGTGGCCAACTGGTTTGCGGCGAATCAGTAGGTGTGGATGTCAGCTGTTAGCTGTTAGCTATTAGCTGTTAGCGAACAGCGGCAATAAGGTTGAAGCCTTCCGTCAGAATTGTCGGAGGGCTTCTTGCTTCTAACAGCTACCTTCCCCTCACCACATCTCGAACAATCAACTCACCATGCCCCCGCGCGTTCTCAATGAACAGCCGGTTGGCGTCCTTTCCGCTCGCCATGACTCCGGCGAGATAGCAACCGGGGACCGGTGTCATCATCGTCTTCTCGTCGTGGGCCGGGATGCCGGTGCCCGCATCAACCGGGACGCCGAGTTTCTCGATTAAGCTGGTGTCCGCATAGTAACCGGTCATGGCCAGCACGTAGTCGGCGGGAAGGGTCTCCCGGCAGCCATCGTCCGCCACGATTTCCACCACCTCGGGCGTGATGGCGACGACGCGGTTGCGCCACTTCCCGATGATGCTCTTCTCCTTGAGCCGGTTGGTGATGTCGGGCAGGACCCAGGGCTTCACCGTGCCGTCGAACCGGTCGCCAAAATGGACCATGGTGACGTGCGCCCCGGCCCGCCAGCACTCGAGGGCGGCGTCCACCGCACTGTTTCCTCCTCCGATCACCACGACACGCTGATGCCAGTGCCGGTGCCCCTCCATGAAGTAGTGGGCAACATGGGGCAGGTCTTCACCCGGAACGCCAAGGCGGTTGGGCCAGTCGTAGTACCCGGTCGCAAAGACCACGTTGTCCGCGGTATACCGGGTGCTGTCGTGACGCCGCTTGACGGCCAGCTCGAAGCCATCCCCGGCGCGGGTCACTGAAGTGACGTCTTCCCCGGGGCGGGCATCCAGGCCGAAGTGCTCCGCTACCCGACGGTAGTAGAGCAGCCCGTCGCGCCGGGTGGGTTTCTCATGACTCGCGATGAACGGGACCCCGCCGATCTCGATCCGCTCCGGAGTCGAGAAGAACGTCATGTTGAGGGGATAACGCTCGATGGTGGAGACAACGGTCCGGCGGTCAAGCAGGATACACGAAACTCCCGCCGTCTTGGCGGCGACACCGACGGCGAGGCCGCAGGGGCCCGCTCCGATCACTAACAGTTTCGTGTGTTCGGTCATTCCAGTTACCTAGTACCGAGTACCGAGTACGTAGGACCGACCACCCGGTGGGGCACACGAATGAAGGTTCGCAGGATGCCTCTCCACATCTCAGATCCCGGGACTCAAATACTAGGTACTCGGTACTAGGTACTCGGTACTTAGACTTCAATAATCTGATCCCGCCTCGTCCCCACACTCACATACCGTATCACTGCCCCGGCCAGATCCTGCAGCCGGTCGAGGTAGGCACGCGCTTCGGGTGGCAGATCTGCCAGGCGACGGGCGCCACCGGTCGGCTTCCGCCAGCCGGGAAGAACTTCATACTTGGGCCGGACCCGCTCCAGCGCCCGCACGTCGGCCGGCATCTCATGGCACTGGCTCCCGTCCAGATCGTACTCGGTTCCCACCGGGATCTCGGCGAAGGTGTCGAGCACGTCGAGCTTGGTGACCGCGAGCCCCGTGAGGCCGTTGACCCGGACTGAGTAGCGGACGACCGTCGCGTCGAACCAGCCGCAGCGGCGGGGCCGTCCGGTTACCGCACCGAATTCCCCACCCAGTTTGCGCAGTTCCTCTTCTACTGCGCCTTCCGCCTGAGTAGGCAGCGGGCCGTTGCCGACCCGGGTCGTATAAGCCTTCACCACGCCGAGTACGCCATCAATCGCAGTCGGACCGATGCCGGAGCCGGTCGCAGCGCCGCCAGCCGTGGTATTGGAGGAGGTCACAAATGGGTAGGTCCCATGATCCACGTCGAGCAGCGCGCCCTGGGCCCCCTCGAGCAGCACATTCCTGCCCTGCTGCAGCGCCTTGTGGACCAGGTAACCGGTATCGGTAGTGATCGGAACGAGACGGGGCGCAAGCCGCTCCAACAACAGTGCGTGCTCTTCGACGGAAGCCCGCTCCTGGACCCCCATCAGCTCCAGCAGCCGGTTGGCGCGACCCACACGGTCCTTGAGGAGATCCCGTGCGTGCTCCAGGTGACGCAGGTCGCCTAGCCGGAGGCCGCGGCGGCCGTACTTGTCTTCGTAGGTTGGCCCGATGCCGCGCCCCGTGGTACCGATGTTCTGGCTCTTCTCACTGGCGCGGTCCAGCAGTTTGTGGAACGGCATCACCAGGTGCGCCCGGTCCGACAGGAAAATTCGACCGTCGGAGTTGACACCCTTGGCAGCGAGACCATCGAGCTCGGAGAGAAACGTCTCCGGGTCCAGGACGACGCCGTTCCCCACGATGCAAGAGGTCGTCTCGTGGAGGATACCCGAGGGAATCTGCTGCAGGATGAACTGGGTATCCCCAATTACGACGGTATGACCCGCGTTGGCCCCGCCCTGGTAGCGCACGACGAAGTCGGCCCGCTCGGCCAGAACGTCGACCAGCTTCCCTTTGCCCTCGTCGCCCCACTGGGCCCCTACTACAACGACGCAGTGGGTCTTGGGATCGAACATGGATTCTCCATCGCGAAGCCAACAAAAAAGCCCCTCACGGGGCTGCTGCATCCTCTGGTAAAACCTAGGCGGCCGATTTGGCTCTGTCAAACAGTCTGGCCACCCCCGTAGCTCCGTCCAATCAGGCGGCCTACCGCCTCAGCAAACCCCGGATCCAGGCCCTGGCCCGTGTCCCGCGGGGTATGCATGCGCCGAAGAACCTCCCAGTCGAGGCGCGCG
>DATIOP010000188.1:0-3770 GCA_035472975.1 Gemmatimonadales bacterium | reverse complement strand
CCGCTGGTGCCGATGGCATTACGGCCCACTTGCGGGAAGACCGGCGCCACATGCAGGACAAAGACCTCGAACGCCTGGCCCGTTCGGTTCGCACCGTGCTCAACTTCGAGCTGGCCTCGAGCTCCGAAATCGTAGGCCTGGCTTGCCGGCTCAAACCGTTCCAGGCGACGCTGGTGCCGGAACGCCGGGAAGAGATCACCACTGAAGGCGGGCTCGATCTCTCCCGGAAGGACCCCCGACTGATCGAAGCCATCAATCGGCTGATGGGGGCCGGCTGCCGCGTGAGCCTCTTCATTGACCCTACTCGCGAGACCATCGACCGCGCCCGGGAACTCGGCGTTCCCGCGATCGAGCTGCACACCGGGCGCTACGCGCACACCTGGCGTCAGGGCCCTGTCGCACTGGAACAGCTCAAAGACGCGTCCCGCCACGCCGCCGGAATCGGTCTGGCAGTTCATGCGGGTCACGGCCTCACCTACCTTAACGTCGCGCCGGTCGCGGCGGTTCAGTCGATCGAGGAGCTGAACATCGGTCACAGCATAATGAGCCGGGCGATTCTCACCGGGATGAAGGAAGCGGTAAGCGAGATGCGCCGGCTGGTCCCCCGGTAGCGGTCCCACGAATTGACCGAAACGCTGGGGATTCCTACACTTAGGGTGTTTCTCCTTCGCCTTCACCAGAGTCTGAGCCTTTACCCGAGTCCGCGATGACCCAGCCGCTCGGTATTGACGACTTCTTTTCCCACGAAGCCGGCGAGTATCTCGAGCGGCTTGGTGTTCTGGTGTCCGGTGCCACCGCGCCGCGACCCGACGAGCTGGTGCGGTATGCCAGAGCGCTTCGCGGCAGCGCGCTCATGGCCAACCAGCACCTCATCGCCCGCGCGGCGAGCGGCATGGAGCACGTGCTCCGCGCCTATCGAGATGGGCGACGGCCTTGGGACATGGAGACAGCGACGCTGGTCGCCGCGGCCGTCGATGAGCTGCGGGACCTGGTCCACCACGTGACCAAGTGGACGCCGGACGACAGTGGCCGCGCCGAACGGCTCGCGATGCGGCTCGAGGCGATGGCGGGTCCCGGTTCGGGTGGGATCAGCGGAGTGAGCGAGGCGGGAGTTCGCGCCTTTCTCGCCCGCGAAGCGGCCACCGTTGCAAGCGCACTGGACCAGGCCGCGCGGTCCCTGCGCGCCTCGTCTGCCGGGCATGAACCGATGCAGGCGGTGCTGCGCCGGATGCAGCCGCTCCGTGGTCTCGCCGCACTCTCTGATTTTCCTCCTCTCGCCGAAATCCTCGATGGTGTCGAGCGCAGCAGCAACGCGCTGAGCGGCACCGCCGGTTCTCTGCTCAGCGAACTGCTCGCCGCGGCAGCGCAGGCGCTGGCCCGCTCGGCGCGCGATGTGGCCGAGCAGGGAAAGCCCGATCCGGAGGCGACGGAGTGCCGGGAGTTCGCAGCCCTCCTGCTCAAGGCCGAGCCACCGCAGACCGCGGTGGTCCCGATCGAGAGCCTGTTCCCCGATGGCGAACCGGGAGTGGTGAGTCGCGGCACGGCGCCCCAGGTGGCACCGCGAGTCGAGATGATTGCGGCCGAGCTGGTGAGCCGGGGCGAGCATCTCTGCCAGGCAGCGGATGAATTGGAGCGGGCGACATCTCCCACGATGCAGAGTCTCCGGCTGCATTCGCTCTCAGGCGTGCTCCAGATCCTGAGCCACGACGTTACCGATCATGCGCTCGCCGAGGCGCTCGACAGCATCTCAGCCACGACACGGACTGCGATCGGCGACGGCAGTGCGGCCTCGCAGCATCGCCGGTTCGCGGCCATCCTTCGGCAGGTCGGCTCCAAGCTGCGCGCGGTGAGCGAACCGGGTGGAAGGAGCGGCCTCGCCGAGGCATTGGCAGCGCTGGCGCAGGATGTTCGCGACTTCGGTCTCCCTGCCGCCCCGTCGCCCGTGTCGCCCGTCGCCCAACCGCTTGCCTCCCCTGTCGCCCCCAAAGAAGACGTCGTCCCCATCGAGGCCCTCGCCCCCGACGACGAAGCGGCCCCGAACGCGGAAGACACCGGTATCCTCGCCAGCCTGCTCAAGTACCACCGGCTGGTCGCCGAGAACGGGCTCGACGGTGCGTCGATCGAGGAATTGATCAAGCCAGCCCCAAGGCCTGCGCCGGCAACCCCTGCCGCAGCCCCTGCTCCGCGTCCAACGGCTCCTGTCGCGCGAATCCCCGAAGAACTAGCCGTCGTGGACATCGCTGCCATCTGTTATCGGGGCCGGAGTGCGCTCACTCGCGCCGCCGCCGTGCGACTGGAGATCCAGGAGGCAATGGCGTCCCATGCAGCCGGCGCAGTCTTACGACCCCTCGTCGAGGAACTGCTCGACCTCGTAGATCTCGCGCAGGTCGAGTAGTCGCACTTGTCGTCCCCACCCGTCTCCCAACGCCCGCCGGTCTGGCAGGCTCTCCTCGGTATCGTCGTTTCGGCGACGCTGCTGTGGTGGTCGCTCAAGGATGTGAACTTCGCCGAGGTCCTCCTCCATCTGAGAGAGGCCCGGCTCGTTCCGATCATCGCTGGCGTCGTCATGGCGACGCTCACCTTCGTGCTTCGCATCTTCCGCTGGCAGCTCCTGCTCCGCGCGGAGGACGGGAGCCGACTGCCACCGGGTCCCCTCTGGCATGCGATCGCGATGGGCTTCATGGCGAACAACGTGCTGCCGCTTCGGATCGGAGAAGTGGTGAGGACCTTCGCGGCGACGCGGCTTGCCGGCGTCCGCTTCACCGCCGCCCTGAGCTCGATCGCGGTGGAGCGAATGTTCGACGCGCTCACCGTCGGATTCTTCCTCGGCCTGGGCCTGCTGCTGGCCGGCCTGCCGGCTGACGCGGAAGTCGGCGGCGTACACATGGGGCGGCTCGCGACCCTCGTGGGAGTCGCCGCGGTGGCCGGCCTCGCTCTCGCCGGAGCCGTCGTTGCCTTTCCACGGGCCGCCGAAGCCACGGTCCGGAAGCTGGTTCCCTTCAAGGGCCTGGCCGACCGGCTGGTTACAATAATCGAAGGGATCCGCCAGGGACTCTCGGCGCTTCAGTCACCGGTGCGCATCCTTGGAGTGATTCTGTGGTCCCTGGCGATCTGGGGCCTCAGCGCCCTTTCCTTTTATGTGATGTTCGCGGCCTTCGGCATCGAGGTGAGTTTCGCCGGCGCGCTGCTCATGCAGAGTCTCATCATGTTCGGCATCGCCGTTCCCTCGACCCCGGGATATGTCGGCGTCTTCGAGGCGCCGATCATCGCGGTCCTCGGGCTCTACCATGTCGATGCCAGCCTGGCCGCGACCTACGCCTTTACCTACCACATCACCACCTTCATCCCCATCACCCTGCTCGGTGCCTGGTCGGTGGCACGCACCAACATCGGGCTCCGCGACCTCCGGAGATCTCCGGGGTGAGCACAACCGTAGAGCTGGCGGCGCACGCCAAGGTCAACCTGCTGTTGCGCGTGCTCGCCCGGGAAGCCGACGGTTACCACAGCCTGGAAACCCTGTTCTGCCGTATCAGCCTGGCCGATACTTTACGCATCGAGCGGGTGGATGGGGGATCGGTTGCGCTCGAGGTCGTCGGGGCCGATACTGGACCCGCGGAACAGAACCTCGCGGTTAGAGCCGCGGAAATGGTACTCGAGGCGTCGGGCAGGAAGTTTGGGGTCCGACTCACTCTGACCAAAAGGATCCCGGTCAGGGCCGGGCTGGGCGGTGGCTCGAGTGATGGAGCCGCGTCCTTGTTGGCAGTGAATCA
>DATIOP010000187.1:0-1578 GCA_035472975.1 Gemmatimonadales bacterium | reverse complement strand
GCTTTGTGTGTGTTATCATGGCCATGTTAATTCGCTTGGCCACGGTAATTACCACGGCCACGGTAGCTGGCGACCATGGAAAACCAGGAAATCCCCGCCAAATCGGACGGTTCCGGACGGGGCAGGCTGGCCGAATCCCGCCTCGCCGCCCTTTTCGAGGGAGCCGGCTGGCATGTACGGCGCCATCCAAACAACCCTGGTCCCGACCTCGTGGTCCGACGAAGGGGAATCGAGTACGCCATCGAGGTCAAGTCAGCCCCAGAGGGTCGGAGTGATCGGCTCGTACCCCTTTTCGCGCAGGCGGTGCTCCAGGCGGCGCACGCCGCCCGTCAGAAAGCGATACCCCTCGCCGTCGTCGCGGCGCCCAGCATTTCTCCGCGCGCTGCTGAGCAAGTGATGGCATTCGCTCAGCATTACGCTCCGGAGGCGGCCGCCGGCGTGATCGATTTCGAAGGCTTCGCATTGTTCCGCGGGCCTCACCTCGAGGAGATGAACGCGCCGGGTAGGGACCTCCCGGCGATGCGCAAGTCCGTCCCCGATTCCGGCCAGTTCTTCTCCGATCTCAATCAGTGGATGCTGAAAGTGCTGCTAGCCCCTGAGCTGCCGGATGAGTTGCTCGCCTCGCCCCGAGGGCAATACCGCAACGCCTCACAGTTGGCGCGTGCGGCGAACGTGTCCGTCATGAGTGCGTTCCGATTCGTCCAGCAGCTCGAGCGCGATGGCTACCTGCACGAGTCGGCCCCATACCTGCGCCTCGTGCGGCGCGAAGACCTATTCACTCGCTGGCAGGCCCTCTCGGCGCGATCACCCAGGGAAGTGTCAATGCGTTTCCTCCTTCCAGGTGACCGGCAGGCCCAGCTCCACAGAATGCTTGGCAGCGGCCGAGCCTGCCTAGCCTTGTTCGCTGCTGCAGACGCGCTGCGGCTCGGATTCGTCAGCGGCGTGCCGCCCTACGTCTACGTTCACCGCATCCAGCCTGCGAACCTGGCCGCCTGGAAGAACCTGCGAGCCTGCGCCCCGGGCGAGCCGCCGGACCTCATCATCCGGCAGGCCCCGGCGCCCCAGTCGGTGTTTCGGGGCATGGTTCGGCCGGAAAGCATGGCTGCATGCGATGTGCTCCAGGTCTGGGTCGACGTGGCGTCGCATCCGTCGCGGGGACGCGAACAAGCAGACCTGATCCGCAAACGTGTCCTGCACCGCCTCATCGAGGGAGGGCGCTGAGTGGAGGACATGGAGGCCTTCGCCCGCCTCGTCACCGCGCTCCGGCCGTGGCTCGGTCAGTTGGTGGTTGTGGGCGGCTGGGCGCACCGGCTACATCGCTTCCATCGCTTGGCCACCCCGCCTGTCCACCTGCCGCTGCGTACGCGGGACACCGACCTGGCCTTCTCGCCTGACGAAGCACTGGCTGGCGATCTCCGCACCGCGTTGACTGATGCCGGCTTCATCGAGCAACTGTTCGGAGATGATGCGCCGCCCGCGACTCACTATGGACTCGGCGAGGAGGACGACGGGTTCTACGCGGAGTTCCTGACACCTCTCTTCGGCAGCGAGATGAAACGCGGAAAGCGGGATGGCACC
>DATIOP010000186.1:0-2272 GCA_035472975.1 Gemmatimonadales bacterium | reverse complement strand
GGCCCGGGATCAACAATCAGGGCCTGGTGGTTGGGATCGCGGAGAGCGCAGATCTCGAGCCGCTGGGGGAAGCGTGGAGCTGCACCGCGTTCTTCCCAAGCCTGACGGGGCACATCTGCCGCGGCTTCGTGTGGAAAGCGGGGCAGATGACTCCCCTCCCGACTTTTGGCGGCAACCAGGGGTTCGCGACCGGCGTCAACGGTCGCGGTCAGGTCGTCGGCTGGGCCGAGACGCCGATTCACGACAATACCTGCCACACTCCCCAGGTCCTTCAGTTCCGGGCTGGCCTCTGGGACACGCAGCTGGGCACTATGCAGGAACTCCCGCCGCTTCACGGGGATTCGACCTCCGCGGCTACCGCCATCAACGAAGCGGGCCAGGCCGTCGGGATTTCCGGAGACTGCGACGTCGCCGTAGGGCGATTCAGCGCCCGCCACGCCGTGCTCTGGGATCATGGGGCGGTAACGGAGATAGCAAACCTCGGCGGCACCAGCTGGCACACGCCGATGGCGCTCAATGAGAGGGGCGACATCGTCGGGTTCTCCAACCCCCCCGGTGATGCCGGTGGGATCTTCATCGCCCATGCCTTCATCTGGACCAAATCACGCGGGATCCGGGATCTCAAGACGCTTCCGGGAGATGCCACGAGCCAGGCGCTGGGCATCAACTCTCGCGGACAGGTCGTGGGTTTCTCCACCAGTGCGACCGGCGTAAACCGCGCCTTCCTCTGGCAGGAAGGGAAACTGATGAAGTTGAGCGATCTGGTCGTGCCGGGCTTCGCCGACAGTCTGGTTTCCGCTCAGGACATCAACGAGGCAGGACAGATCACTGGAAGGGTCTTCGAGAAAAGCTCCGGCAAGACGCTGGTCTTCGTCGCCACACCGGTTCAGTGAGCGGCAGCCAGGCTCGCGAGGGTGCCAGGGGAAACGCGCCCCAACACCCTCGCCAGCCAGGTTACTGTATCCCTATGTCGAACACTCCATTCGTGATGGTCAGCGGAGCCGATGCCGGCTTGCCGGGCTGGGGCTGGAGGGTTCCGCTGAAAGTGCCTTGGACTCGATCGGGCGTGAGGCTGGTAACGATGACGCTGCCGACGTCTCCGCCGGCGTTGAGTCCCCAGCAGCAGGTGGAAGCATTGCCCCCATTCAGTCCAACGAGGATGAACTTCTCGGGGGAAACGTTGCTCAGCGCATAGGTTCCCGGGGCAGTAACTCCCACCAGCGTGATGAAGACGGCATTCTCCGAGCTGGTAGAGTTGACGTCGACACCAGCTCCGCCGGTAAAGACGGTGAGCTCACCAAAGGCATCCCAGGCGTTGTATGGTACGCCGTTCAAGTCTGCACTGATTTTACTCCCGACGTTGGCGGGTACCGGAACGATATTGCCGGTAAAGGGAAGGTCGAAGACTCCCTGAGTGATCGTCCGGGTTCCACCGACGCTGTTGTTATTGTCGGCGTCTCCGGTGAATTCGAAGCTTCCGACAATTCGCCCGGCGCCCAAGGTGTTGATCGTCAGGGTACCCGATACGCCGTTGAGCGGGGTGAGCCAGACATTGGCGTTGCCGCCTCCACCGGAGCCCTCGCCCTCGGAAGCAATCCCACCGTAGACCGAGGGACCTACCCCCAGCGCGTAGGTTCCAGTCCCTCGTATGTTTTGAAGGGCGATGTTGATGCTCCTGGTAACGCCCCCGGTGGTCTGGCTTCCGTGTATCAGCAGCCCGCCGGGGATTCCAGCCATGGCATTCGCCGCGATCGAGATCGGGTCCGCCTCCCATGCGGCGCCGTCTATCTTGGCTGTAAGGCCGGAGTTGCCACCTCCGCCACCACCACCGCCGGGGCCGGTACCGCTGCTACAGTGGAGCGCCGCCAGTACCAACGCGGCAAGACACAGTCGTGACAGGCTGTTACGCATGCGGGGACCTCCGGACGGCCGATGGTGTGAGAGAAGTGCCACCGGCATTGCGTGGAATGCCCGGGAAAACCGTCATGTCTTGGGGCCCCGATGATCCGCACCGCTGAACCTGCCGATTCCCCAGTCATCGCCGAGTTGCTCGACCAGCTCGGCTATCCCACCACAGAGGCGGAGGTCCCCGAACGGCTCCGCCGTATACGCATCGAAGGGCGCGGGGAAGTCTTCGTCTCCGTGGTCGCTGGTGAGGTGGGTGGGCTGGTTTCGGTGCAGGTACAGCGAGGTGATCTTGTCGGTGTTCTTCACCCGCTTGGTGTCGATGCCCTTGAGGTTGCCGGTCGGCACGATCTTCTTCAGCGAGAAG
>DATIOP010000185.1:0-4008 GCA_035472975.1 Gemmatimonadales bacterium | reverse complement strand
GCTTTATACCAGCCTCGGCGCCGCACTGACCGAGGCCGGGCAGCTCGAGAAGGCCATGACGACGCTCGACGACGCCCAGCGCATCGCCGCCGCCCATGGCGACCAGGGACAGCGTGCCCACGCCCAGGCTCAAGCCCTCATGTCGGGCTTGGAACTGGCCCCGAACAAGGCAGCTGATGAAATCGCTCAGGCGCTGCCAGGATTGCGTAGCCAATTTGCCCGAGGCCCGGATGAGCTCGGCCTCTGCCGAGTCCTGCAGCTGCAGGCCGCCATGCACTGGGTTCATGCGAGATCCGCCGCGGCAGAAGAGGCCTGGCAACGCGCTGCAGAATACGCGCGACGGGCCAACGACCGGCGGCAACTGGCCGAAATACTCGGCTGGCTCGCTTCAGCGGCTCTCTGGGGACCGACGCCGGCAGCAGAGGGAATACGGTTCTGCGGGAACTATCTCGATGAAATCGGAAACCACCCCCACGGACAGACTTTGATCCTCTGGCACATGGCAGGCCTATATGCCATGCAGGATCAGATCGCAATGGCGCATTCCACCCTGAACCGCGCTAAATCCAATCTAGGTCTCCTCGGCCCGACAATGACGGCCACAGGAACGGAGCCTGCCGCCTTCATCGCAATGCTCGCTGGCGATCCTGTGACCGCCGAGATGCATCTCCGCCTCGGATACGAATCGCTCAGCCAAATGGGCGAGAAAGGTTTCCTGTCCACCATAGCAGCGCTATTGGCCAGAGCCATCGTGGCGCAGGGTGAAGAGCGCTATGCCGAAGCCAGCCAGCTGATTGAGATAAGCCTGGATGCCGCTGCAGGCGAGGACTTGTCCGCCCAGATCATCGGCCAGGGATTGGCCGCCAGGCTCCTGGCCGACGATGGCCGCCACGCCGAGGCAGTGGCCCTCGCGTCCTCGGCGGTGGCATTGGCAGCGGAGACGGACCTGCTGAGCCAACATGCCGATGCCCTGCTCGATCTGGCTCACGCCATGGCATCATCCGGGCGCATCGCCGATGCTCACGCCGCAACCACTCAGGCCCTTGATCTGTACGAGCGCAAAGGCAATCTGCCGGGAACCCGGGAATCACTCAGGTACCTGACTCAGTACGCACATACTCGAGAGAGGATTTACCAATGCCGCACAGCGCAGTCACCAGGATCGAACTTAACGACAATGACACGATCAACATCATGATCAGCATCGACGGTTTCGAAAAGGGGACACCGATTGAGCTATATGGCCAGGTGATTCAGGACAATGGGGCCGTCGGCACATTCTACAGCATCCAGGAATTCCCGGTCGACCCGGATCAATCCGCAACCCTGACGGTACCGTCTATATCAGCGGCCGAGCCGAAGGTATTCGTGGCGGAATTTCCCGTCACCGTGATTGCGCGAGCAGCGGAAGTCTGGATCAGCCAGCTGGGTAACGACACGGCTAACGGCGCTCTTCACCCGCACGGGATTCCCGTGGGTTCCGGTCCGCTTAAGGGTGCCTGGGAACTGAGAAGCGCTGGTTGGGCGGTCTACCCGGCGGAGCAAGAGACTCAGTCCGGCCAGGACGAGGCCCAGGCACCCGAAACCCCAGCACCCACGACGTTAACGCCGCACGGCACGTGGTGGGATCGGCAAAAGGCCGATCGGCTCGACGCGGTGATGGAGGGCCGCTTCACCAGGCTGTTCCCGTACCTGCCTTCGGCGAGGTTCGCCCAGCATGACCTCGAACGGCTGGCTCATGAAATGACCGCGCCGAAAGATACCGACGCGGACACAGAGCCGGATCCCGAGGAGAACCCTGGTATTCCGGCGGCCTACACCTATCTCGGGCAGTTCGTCGACCATGACCTTACCTTCGACCCCATTTCCCACCTGCGTGCGACCCTGACCGGGGCGCAGCTTCGGGCGCTGGTCGATTTCCGGACGCCCCGTTTCGACCTGGACAACCTCTACGGACGCGGGCCGGACGACCAGCCCTACATGTATAGAAAAGACGGGATTCGCATGCTCCTGGGCGAGTCCATGTCGGGCAAGCCCTACGATCCGGGCGCGGTCCAGCTACCCCGGGGTCCGAGCGGCCGGGCGCTCATCGGCGATCCTCGCAACGACGAGAACCGCATCGTCGCGCAAGTGCACGCCATCTTCTTGCGGTTCCACAACACGGTCGTCCAAAAAATGGGCGGAACGAGGCACGTCAGTTTCCGGGAAGCCCGAGACCAGGTCCGATGGCACTACCAGTGGATCCTGGTCAACGATTTCCTGCCCACGATCCTGGAAGAGCAGACGTACCAGAGCGTCTTCCCGGATCCCTACGGGCCTGTGCCAGGGATTCCGAGGCTCCGGGAGAATGACCTGGAGCTCATGCCGGTGGAGTTTTCGGTGGGGGCTTACCGCTTCGGGCACTCCATGATCCGTCCACGGTACCGTCTCAACCCGACGATCGAGCGCCCGATCTTCTCCAATTTCCCATACGACGATACCGCTGACCTGGGGGGATTTCGCCCCATCCCGGCCGGCTGGGCCATCGACTGGCAGTTCTTCATCGACCTCGGCCGGGATGCCGGGCGTAAGCCGCAGTTGTCTTACAAGATCGATACCTCTCTGGTGCACCCGCTCGGCGACCTGCCCCCTCAGATCGCCAGGAATCCGTCGTGCCTGGCGCTGCGCAACCTCGAGCGCGGCATGGCTTTCCAGTTGCCTTCGGGGCAGCAGGTGGCCAGGGCACTGGGTATGTCGCCGATCCCCGACGAGGAGCTCATGATTGGCCCGGCGACCGTCGGCGGTACACGAAAGCCCATGACCGAGGTCGCACCCGGCTTCGCCGGCAACGCTCCGCTATGGGCCTACATCCTGTCCGAGGCGCAGGTGATGTCGTGGAAGAACGCCTCCGGTCCGGTTTCGGATCAGACCCCCATCAGGCTCGGACCGGTGGGAGGCCGGCTGGTCGCCGAGGTCTTCGCCTCCCTGCTCCGCGGCGACCACACGTCCTACCTTTACGCCGAACCCAGGTTCACGCCGATCCCGGACTTCACTCACAACGGCACGTTCGGGCTGGCCCAGCTGATCAACGTGGCCCTGGGCCGACCGGCGTGAGCATACTGTCGGCATGCCTGTCCGACTCCACCACATCGTCGTTGACGCTCACGATCTGCCCGGCCTGGCCGGGTTCTGGACGCAGGCGCTCGGCTGGAAGGTCCTGTCCGAGCGGGAGAACGAGATCGTCATCGGGACCGATGAGAACGCACTGGTCGGCATGTGCTTCATGCCGGTCACCGATCCCAAGACGGTTAAGAACCGCCTGCATCTCGATCTCACCAGCAGCGCGGCAGACCCCGATCGGGAGATCGACCGCCTTCTCGCGCTCGGGGCGCAGCGGGTGGACATCGGGCAGACCGGGGCCGAGTCCTGGACCGTCCTTGCCGACCCCGAGGGCAACGAGTTCTGTGTCGTGCGCCCGAAGGACACGCTCATCGGTTAAGCGGCCGGGTTCCGGCCCGCGGATCACGGCGGCCTGAGGGCGTTTCCGCGGAGACGGCTTGTGAAATCATTCACGAAGCGCTTCCGCGGAAACGTGAGGGAGTCGTCGCCCGGCCCGGCACGACCGCGGGCAGCACCCGGTCCGCGGCAGCCGTCATGGCCCAGCCTGAGCTTCCGGCGGTCCCCGGGATTATCGTGGGTAACTGGACGCTAGAGAAGCCGAAGGGATGTCAGCGTGAGCGAGTACAAGGTCGTCAACCCAGCCACCAACGAGACCGAGCGCGAGTTCGCCACCGCGACCGACGCGGAGGTCGAGCAGGTGCTGGAGCGCTCGGCCCGCGCCTTCCAGTCCTGGCGGACCAGCGCGAAAGACGAGAGGGCCAAGGTCCTGCTGCGGGTGGCCGAGCTGTATAAGGAGCGGATCGACGACCTGGCCGCGCTGATCACCCGGGAGATGGGCAAGCCCACCCCGGAGGCCAAGGGCGAGATCCAGCTCGTGGCGAGCATCTACCGGTACTACGCCCAGCAGGG
>DATIOP010000184.1:0-3620 GCA_035472975.1 Gemmatimonadales bacterium | reverse complement strand
ACATCAGATCCTGGCTCCGGCGCTGCTGCGCTCGCAGGTGCTGTCGCTTCTGTACCAGGCAGTGCGCCGCGGTGAGATGACCAGGAAGGATGCCGAGCGGCAGCTCGAGTACGTGCGCGGGCTGCGGATCCGGCTGCTCGGGGACCGCGTCCTTCAGGGCGTCGCATGGAAGGCCGCCGTCCTGCTCGGATGGCCTGACACCTTTGACGCCGAGTACGTGGCACTGACCCAGCTCCACGCCGACGCGTTGATCACGCTCGACTGGCAACTCGCCCATGCCGTGAAGGACATGGTGACGGTCGCACCTATCGAGGCACTGTACTGACCGAAGCCCCCTACGAAGGCACTGCCACGCGAACGCACTCGTCGATGAGCGGAAGTGTACAACACCCACGACCGGGTGGTTGCCATCCTTGCAGACATATCTGTGGCCGGGCCGTAGCAGCCGCGATGAGACTTAATTAGTGTTTTACGAGGTCAGTACGTCCGGCCAGTTCTTTTTCCACTGCTTGTAACGTCGCATGTGTTCTTTGGTCGGTTGATCCATGGTGAGCTTTTTCGAACGCGGCTTGAGCTTGCTGTCGGCCGGAGGATTACGGAGGACCGTGAACCGGTACGCGATCGCCCAATCGATCTCGGCGTCCCAGAGTTGCTCTTCACCCTTTGCCGCCACCTGTCCGAAGAACCCGCCGATTCCTTTCCAGGTTAGCCCGAACGCGGCTAGCACGGCGGTGATGCCAGCGCCGATCGCCCCTCTCGTGCCCACGACAATGAGAACGATGCCACCAGCGGCGATGAGGAATGCGACGATCAGCCAGACCTTGAACCTTGCCAAGACCTGCCGGGCCGTCTGCCAGAGCTTGCCCGCCATACTGTCGGCAGCCGCCACGTAGTCGGTGAGACGCAGGCCATCTTTGCCCGAGACGTCTCCGGCCAGCACGTCGTGCCAGCGCTGCCCCTGGCGAAGCAGGTCCGCGGGGCTCTCCTCGCCGCCGGCGTTCAGCGACGCCGACCACAGGCGGAGCGAATTGTCGGTGGCATGTGCGGCGTTGGCGGGAAGCTTCGACGCAAGTGCCGTGAGGAGTCGGTGGACTTCAGTGCTACGAGTCGTGACGGAGGTGGTGACCGTGATGGATGACTGGGCGGTTGGCGTCGCGCACATCTGCTCCATCTCATAACCGAGCAGATAAGATTTAGCGAGCGGAGAGGAAACCGACCACAGGACCCTGAGTATGCCTGTGTGCAGTTTCGTGGCTGTCGCGTTCTTGGCCTCTACGGCGGCCTCGACGTCGCCCGGAGGCGAACCCAGGGACAAATTGGCGCCGATCTCCAGCTCGTCGCTGAGATCGAAGTTAGCGTGCGTGCTTTTCAGGTGATTGTTAAGGCGGCTGCAGTGGGAGGTTATTTGGTTGACTAGGAGGTTCCACTGATCGGATGGGTCGGCAAGCCCCGGAACCTTTACCAAATGCCCGAAGGCCCGGTACTTAGAGCAGGTCAAAGCGTCACCGACGGCCCAGCCGAGCGCGTAGGCGACCGCAACGTTAGGATCTGGGACAGGTCCGGTCGGCAGCTTTGCCGCCTGGGTCTCGAACGCGGTCAGCGCGTCGGAGATCGTCCCGGGCCCGTTCTTGGTTGCGCTGCTCTCGGTCCCGTTCTTGGTTACCTTGGTGTCGCTGGTTGAGGTCATGATCTTTCCTTCCTATCCATAACCCCTGTTTTACGTCATATCCGCAAGAGGCTTCCCGCAAATAGCCTTGGATTTCCTGTGCAGCTTGGCAGGGGTAGCTGCAGGCTGAGCAGGAGCTGTTCCGTGCGGGAGCGATGTAAAGCTGCCGTGGTTTCTTGGCAGTTCGGCAGCATGGCAATAGGCCCCATCTCGATGAAGACGCCAAGACGGGCGACTCTTACCTCGGCGGCAAGGATGCGGCGCACAGACTGGGTCATTTCGATATTGCTGCGTCCGGAGTAGGGAACTGGTCCTCAGAAGCGTGTGATGGCCCAGGCCTTGCCGGCGCTGTCAGATAGTACCCAGCCAAGATCCACGAGAGGCCGAACGCCCACACAGAAGCGACCTCCCCGATGTAGAGCCTGGTCAGTTCTCCGACATTGACGCCGATGAATGCCCATATCCCGGCTATCAAGATGATGAGGGCGCAAATGCTGTGGATTAGGAAGAGCATCGGGTTCCGGAACACGCTTTGCTTGTCCTGAGCCTGAGCCCTGAGTCCTGACTTGTCAAGAACCTCGCTGACCGCGAAAAAGAAGCTCATGACAGCCAGGGAGAGGATAAAGGCGATAGCGAACCCAGCATGTATTTGCGCCGTCGTGTGCTCGCCGAGTGTCTGCTCCACGGGGGAACAACCGGGCGGTTCGGGATGACTGCCGCAGGGTGGCGCATCGGCCAGGAGACCGGGCCGGGAGGTAGGGAAGAACACCACCCCGAGGACTGCGATGCCCGCGATCAGACTGACCCAGAAGTCCCACGTCTTAAGCTCGCCGGCCATGTAGGTCGCGAGCATGAAGCCGATGACGCACAGGCCAGCTACGAAAACGTCTTGCATCGATGTGTGGTAATACGCGCTCAGCGACCCTCGGACATGGACTCCTCCCCTCAGAAAGAATGTCTCCCCGATGATGAATATGATTGGTAGCAGCACGCCGAGGAATCCGACGGTCAGCCGGATGATCCGGTATGAACGGGTATATGCTACATCCCTCTTATCGTAGGGATACCTGCTGTGAGTATTCATCTCGGCAAGATGATCAAGGATCCTTCGGCCTAGCTCCTTCATGGCCATCTCCTCATGGTTTCTTGCGATGACTTGCCGCAGCCGGATCTAGTCTCAGGTCTCCGGCCAGTCCTAGGTGTCGTGAATGGTGAGGTACGCGGTCACTTGACGGATTGATGTTGTAACCGGCAATCCGACAGCGCAAATCTCTCAATTACGGCCTTCTCGTTCTGGGCGCCTCCGGCCGTTCAGACCGAACGGGTCATACGTCTTCACCTTCACGGAGACAGCTTGCACCGGCCCTGATACATTGCCGGGCAGAAATTGCTCAGGATCTCCGTACGCAGAAACGCGCTCATGTGACCCATAGGATGCCTCATCTGCCGCCGGACGGTCGCTTGCGAGCCCGCGGGATTCCCGGCCTGCTATGAGCGGAGGCCGCGATACACCCCGCTTTCGTCGGTGTCGTCCGCGAATTCCGCCCAGTCCATGTTCGAGATGTTCAGGTTGTTCTCCACAGCCCACAGCTCCGCCGGGATGCACCGGAACGGGCGGTTGCCGTCGTCCGGCAGATCCACGACCAGCACCGGATGATCCGGCCCGGTGAGCGCCGTGCTGTCGGCGATGAAGAGCACCGACGCGCCGTCAGCGTTAGCGGGCACTGCCGCCTTGGCCGCCTGCCAGGTAACACCGCCGAACGCAGGATCGCTGACTGGCTCCAGGTACGCCCGGAAGCCGTCCTCGTTCTCCCGCAGCGCCTGATCGCGCACCTCCCGCCAGGCGTCGTCGCTGGTGAAATCCGTCCGGACGAGAAGTGAGTCATTCAGCCTGGGCAATTCCGGCACGGGCCGAGTATGTCAGCATCCTGCACCTGGCCACTGTCATGGCCGC
>DATIOP010000183.1:0-2803 GCA_035472975.1 Gemmatimonadales bacterium | reverse complement strand
GGACGGACTTCCCGACGAGGGTGTGATCATGTGTCACCCCGGGACCGTTGATGACGAACTCGCGCGCAACGACCCGTTGACGACGCTGCGCGAGCGGGAATACGCATTTTTCGCAAGCGATGCCTTCCGGCAGTTGCTGATCCAACGCGGCTACGCGCTCCGCGCGCCAAAACACGCGCACCTGCAGCAAGCAAGCGCTCGCAGCTCCTGATGCGGCTCCTGGTTTCTACCAGGACGCCTCCCCATATCCGCGAGGCGCAGCAAACCTGCCGAGGAGAGGAACGATGACCCCACAGGAACGTGAGCTTGTCACCGCGCTATTCGATCGTTTGGCGGCCCTCGAGAACAATCCGCGCGACCCGGAGGCGGAGCGCCTGATTGCGCAGGGATCGACGCAGGCGCCGCACGCAATCTACCCGCTGGTCCAGACCGTTTTGCTGCAGGATGAGGCCCTGAAGCGGGCCAACGCGCGCATCGAGGAATTGGAAGGTAACGCGAGCGAACCGCGCGGCGGCAGCTTTCTGGACGCGGTACGCAACACGGTGTTGGGGCCGGCAGCCGGCAGCGCCCGTGGTTCCGTTCCCTCGGTACGCCCCCCGGGCAGCGTTTGGAACTCCGGTCAGACGGGCTATGGCGGGTCGCCACAGCCCATGCCGAGCCCGGTGATGCCAGGCCCGATGGCCGGTGCAGGCGGGTCCTTTCTGGGAACTGCGGCGGCTGCCGCGGTTGGGATGATCGGCGGGAGCCTCTTGTTCAACGGCATCCGCGGGTTGATGAGCGGCGGCCACCCGGCTGCGTTCGGAGGGAATGACTTGGCCACGCAACCGAACTCGGCCTTGGGCAACGATGCGTCGGGCAGCGATCTGGCACGCGGCGCCGGGGTCGACAACATTGGGCGATCCAGCCCGCTTGCCGACGACACCCGAAGCGCAAGCTTGTTGGACCCCTATTCCGGCGACACTGGTGCCGACGATCCCAGCTCCGACGACGTCGCCGACGGCGGCTTCGATGATGGGGGCGGAACGAGTGACGCCTGAACGATTCACGCTCGAGCCGGCACGCGCGTTCGGCGCGCACCCGCTTAGGCGCGGCTTGACTCAATAACCGACGTCGAACTGATCCTGGAAATTCTCCGCCGCGTTGGTGCCGGCCGCCGCCCCATACATGTACATCCGGCCACCCTGGTGATAGATCACCGTCGGGCCGCTCAGTTCCGTTGCGCCGCGCGCGAGCGCTGCTTGGTGCTTGGCGGCGCTGACCTTCGTATTCGATTTATGTACGGCGCCGTTCTTGCCGACGTAGATCGCGTCACCTTCCTCGAGGCTGGTCACAGGGCTCGATTTGGATTGCGCTACCGCGAATGCAATCATCGATATGGTGGCGGTCAGGACGACGACGCCCCCGAACGTTGCCTTCAGAATTGACATGGACCTCTCCTTCGCGACATCAGAACTTTAGCGTGGACTTGAGCAAGCTCCACTCAAACAAACGCGAGCGGCCGGTTGCCCATTGCCGCTCGCGCTGAGGAGAGAACTCGACCGTGCGATCGAGTTTGCTCAATGCTCAGTAATCGACGTCGAATTGGTCCTCGAAGTGCTGGGACGCCTTTTCGTTGGCACTGTCCTGCATCATGTAGAGCTTGCCGCCCTGCCTATAGATGACCGTGCCGCCGGGGACTTCCTTGGCGCCTTTCCCCATGGCGGCGGTGTGCTTGGCCGCCGATACCTTGCTGTTTGACTTGTGCACGGTGCCGGTCTTCGGGCTGACCATGATGGCCTCGCCCTCACCGATCGTCGTCGCTGCGGTGGACTTCTTGCTCTGCGCCATGGCGGCCGACGACAGGCCGATCACAACGGCTGTTCCCGCCGCCAACAACACCTTCGTGGAAACTGACATCAGGACTTCTCCTCGTATTCTGGTTATGCCCCCCCGGCGGCGGACAGCATCCGGCCCGGTGCGGGTGCGGCAGACTAGCCTAACCGGAGGAGGACAAAAATACCCCGGCCAAGAAAAAATCGGGGATCTGTCCACTCGCAAGGCCGGGCCTCGGCTGGTCGTTCGGAGGGCCGAGATCCGCACCGGGCGGACGTTACGCACCGGCCGCGGGCGCAGCGGGGTCGGCGTGCCTGACCGCCACGTCAAAAAGCGCGCCTGCCGGTCCGGAGCGTTGCGACACGACGATCTGGTCCTGTGGATCGACCCGACCCATGTCGACCTCGCGGTCCGGCAAGACCGCGATCATTCGGGGTCCAATGCGAACGAATACGAGTTGTCCGCGTTCGGCGCCTTCGACGGCCCATCTTTTGATCCGGGCATAGTAAGGCGGCTTGGTCCAGGCATTGGGGAAACTCGGGTCGACCCCGATTTGCAGGTGAATTCCGTTCCGCTGCAGGTAGACGACGAACTTGGATTTTTCCGGTTTCCATTCCGGACCGAAACTGGCGTCTTGCATCCACGAACAATAGAACGCCCGGCACGAGGACGGCCGGTCCGCATAAATGTTGCAGCCCTTTCCGGGGACGGCGTGTCGACACCAAACGCCGGCGGGCTTTTCGAACTCTTTGATGTAGGGGACTTTGCAGCACATCATACAGGATCCACACGCCCGCCCCGGCACCAATTTCGGCGCCGTTGTCGGCTGCGTGCCCGCGTGCTCCGACGGGTGTCCCGGTTGATCCAAAGCCAGTGCCTCGTCTCCGAAGTTCGTGATACTGCACCCCATAATAACAAGAGCCGCCGAAGGAAGAAACCTCATGACCCAAGACCGTATTCTGACGACACACGTGGGCAGCCTTATCCGTCC
>DATIOP010000182.1:0-5346 GCA_035472975.1 Gemmatimonadales bacterium | reverse complement strand
GGGCTTGGCCGGCGCTCCTTGGTGGAATCGGGTCGATCTCTCGAAGTGTCGGCTGGAGTGCCGCCTCCCTCGTGTCGCTCTCCACCGCAGGCGAGGAGTCCCAGGAGAACCAGCGCGACTGGGAGTCGGATTGCATACATAGTCGTTTCTCTCACGGGTTCCGGGTAATGACGTACTCAATTGTCTGTCGACTTCCCTCGAACACCGCTGGGCAATCTTTGGGCACCACCGTCTGGCTCACGCCCATACTGATCGTGAAGCTGCCCTGTTTGGTGCTCACGGTTCGGGTCTCATATGGACGCACGACAATGGAATCACCGCCGATCGAGAACACCCTGGCGACGTCATAGACCGTCTTACACTGGTCCTGGAAGACGAACACTGGCTTGTCCACTGGGGCCAACCGCACGTCGATCCCTCCCCGATCCACCGGTCGCAGCACCGGCACATCGTAGATCCCCTCGGCAACTACGCGAAGCGTGTTCCCGTCTCGCAGAACCACCGCTCCGCGAAGGCCAGCGGGAGTGGGGCGCTCCTCCGCAATCGCCGTGAAGGTTCTGCCTCTGAACTCCGACAGGCGACGGAGCAGGGCCGGGGAGAGATGCAGCTCGCGTTGCCCCCGCACGGTGGGGGCCGAGAGCACAAGCCGCGTGCTATCCACCGAGAGGACGGTGGCCCGAAATGAAGTGTAGGGCCGCAATGTGTCGGGGCGCTCAGTCGGCCGCGGCTTCTCCTGGGCGGAGACCGACAAGGCAATGAGAGGTATCGACCAGACGAGCGACCCAAGAATGCCAATCGACCGGAGAATGCCCCGCACACGGACCACCAGGTAGTCAACCATCAGTAAACCAGACTCGCCCAATCGTTCCAGTCGGTGAGCACACCGAGGATCGCATTGTTGCTGGCGTCCATGTCGCCGTTGATGTTCGCGCTGACTCCGCCGGTGATGCTTCCGTCGCCATTCCAGTCTCGTGGGAATCCGACAGGAGTCACCAGCACGGCGCTGGTATCTACGTCGTGTCCCACCAGGATGCGGAAGGTGTTGGCGCCCGCAGGATTGTCGTAGGCCATCAGCATCAGGTCGGGCTGGCGATTCGCGTCGAGATTCAGAACCCGGATGCCAGCCCCCTGACCCTCCCAACCTACCCCAGGATAGCTGATGTAGTTGGACCAGTTGGTCGCGATTCCGCTGGTGTTCAGGTTCCGCCCCACCTCCACCCGGAAATTGTTGGCACCGGCGGGAGCATCGTAGGCCATGAACAGGAGTTCGGGTCGGGTGTTGCCATCGAGGTTTGCGAGAGCGGCGCCGGCTCCCTGTCCCTCCCAACCAACTCCAGCGACTTGGGTAACACCGCTCCAGCTCGTTACCGCACCTCCAATACCAAGATTCCAGCCGATCTTGTAGCGGAAGTTGTTGGCTCCGGAGGGGTTGTCGTACACCATCACGACCAGGTCCGGTCGCGGATCGTTGTCGATCTGCCCCGCGGCGATACCTGCCCCCTGGCCCTCCCACCCCATCCCGTCCACGTAGAAGGTGCGACTCCAGTTACTCGTCTCGCCCCGGGAGTTGAGGTTCCAGCCGATCAGGTAGCGCAGGGAGTTCTGACCCGGCGGATTGTCGTACACCAGCAGAATCAGCTCGGGACGCCCATTGCCATCCAGGTCCACCAGCTCGGCGCCGGCGCCCTGGCCAAGGTCTCCCATGCCGGGAATTCGAGTGAATCCGTTGCGCCACCGGCGGGGCACGCCGCGGGGCGTCAGGTCGTACCCCACCTTGTACCGCAAATTATTGGGACCGCTCGGCGCATCATAAGCGACGACGAGGAGATCCTGGATGCCATTGTTGTCGAAATCCCAGGTCGCCATGTCTGCCCCATCACCCTCCCAGCCCATTCCCTCGGTGCTGGCGTAGAAAGCGACCCCGGCCGCTTCATTCAGGCTATTCTCATCGAGTGGGTCGAGAAATCCGTGGGAGTAGTCGAGCGGTCCGTCGATCATGCCATCGTAATCGATATCCACCGTGTAGGTGTTGGCGTAGTTCATGATGCTGGGGTAGTTGGGCTTGAAATTCACCCCGCTGTTGCCACCATGGCCGAGGCCGAGATTGTGACCGAGTTCGTGCATGAAGGCGCCCGACTGGTCGTTGTCGTTCCCGGTCTGACCGCTCCAGCTTCCCAGTGTGACGATGAAGTCCTTCGCCGAGAACGAGAGGCCAGAGGAGCTGCCGCCGGAGCGATAATCGTGAGCGAAGATGCAGTAGTGGTAGATCCCGGCTCGCGACGGCTTGAAGAAGCGGGCCTTATAGTAGTCGTAATGGACTCCGTTCCCCGCGGCATCGATGTCGTAGGCGACACTGAGGCGGAAGCTGTTGGCTCCCGAGGGTGAGTCGTATGCGAGGAGCAGCAGGTCGGTGCGACCGCCATCCAGATTACCTGCCGCGATCCCCGCGCCCTGCCCCAGGTCGCCCGCGCCGGTGTAGGGGACGTAGCCATCCTGCCAGTCACCGGTCGCTCCTGCGCCATCGAGATTCCAGCCGATCCGGTAGCGATAGCCGTTGGGGCCGCTGGGATCATCGTAGGCCATGAGGATCAAGTCGGGGCGGCCGTTCTGATCGAGGTCGGCCACGTCGAGATCGGCACCGGCTCCTTCATTGCCGACTCCGGGCACCGTGATGTACGGGTCCCAGCTTGCCGCATTGCCCGCCGCGTCCACGTTCCATCCGACGCGGTAGCGGAAGGTGTTTGGCCCGCTGGGATTGTCGTAAGCCATGAGCAGCATCTCGGGACGCGGGTTGTTGTCGAGATTGGTGAAGGTGATCCCCGCGCCCTGGCCTTCCCAGCCTACCCCGCCGACTTCGACGATGTTTCCCCAGCTCGCCGCGTTACCGTTGGCGTCCAGGTTCATCCCGACCCGGTAGCGGAAATTGTTGGCGCCGGCCGGAGCATCGTAAGCCATGAGGATCAGCTCGGGCCGGCCATTGCCATCGAGGTCGATGAGACGGGACCCTGCGCCCTGGCCTTCCCATCCCACACCGTCTACCTGGATGTCCCCGCTCCACGGCGTCATGGGCACGCCGCTCTGGGTCGTTGGATTGCCATCCCGATTCAGATTCCAGCCGATTCGGTAGCGGAAATTGTTCTGACCGGCCGGATTGTCGTACGCCATGATGACGAGGTCGGGTGCTGGGTCGGCGTCGATCTGACCCAGCGCCACACCGGCACCCTGGCCTTCCCAGCCGACGCCGTCCACCTGGCTGAACCCGGTGCCGACCGAGAGGATCTGCTGCTCCTCGATCTCATCGCCACCGCCGCCGAGTGCGCCGGCATCGATGTGGATGTTGACGCCGCTCTCGCCGCTCGGGTTGGAGACGGGAGCACGCGTGAAGGCATCCTCCACGCGATCGCGTGCCGCGCGACGGAACTCGTGGCTGTGAGTCGCGGACTTCATCCAATCCACTTCGACATACACATCGGGGCGCAGCGGGTCGGCGCCTGGTATCGGGGTTCCCTGAGCCTGGAGCTCAGGATCCCTCGCCGGGACGAACCCCTGAACCTCCCAACCGTCCTTGAGGCTGTCTCCATCGGTGTCAGGGTTCCAGGGATCCGTCCCGATCAGGCGCTCCTGCCAGGTGGGAAGCCCGTCGTTGTCGGGATCCATCTGAATGAAGGGCCACGCGAGAAGGGCGAGGAGTGCGAAGGAAATCGCCCGCAGCAGCCAGCGGGCACGAATTCTTGCAGTCGTTCCGCTGCGCGACTTGTTCCGGAAGACGGATTCTGCTGAGCGACGATGGATCGGCGGCATGACACCTCTGCCGAATGCAGCGGAACCCCAAGAACATCTTGGGTCGAATCGACTTCGATCTGGGATGGACCGGGCGAATCTAGGACATGGGACAGCGAGGGGCGATGGACCATCGGGTCTAGATCAGGGTTCAGTGGGCGAGGGAACTACGGGAACGGGGAACGGGGAACGGGAGGGGCAGAGGTTCTGTCATTGCGAGGAAGCGTAGCGAGAGCCTGGGAAACGATCTCACCCGCATAACACCCTTCGGCCTGACCGCCCTGACGCCAAACCGCCATTATTGACTTCTCGGTCAATATCTCATACCTTCACCCCATGCCTCGCCCCCGTGAATTCGACCCCGACCTCGTCCTCGACCGCGCCGTCGAGCTCTTCTGGGCCAAAGGCTATGAGGGCACCTCGATCAGCGACCTCGAGGAACACCTCGGCCTGGGGAGGCAGAGCCTCTACGGAACCTTCGGAGACAAGCACGAGTTGTATGTGAAGGCGATGGACCGCTACGCCGCCTCTCAGTCGTGGACCCGGCGAGATCTGTTGAAGCCGGACGCCGGGGCCGAGGAGATCGGGCAGTACTTCAAGGGACTCATTTCCGCGGTAACCCAGGAGCCAAGGCGGTCCTGCATGCTGATCAACGCCGCGATCGAAGGGGATTGCGAGCACCCGAAAGTCGCCGGCCGCTGCACCGACAATCAGCAGAACCTGACCCGTGCCTTTCGCCACGCACTCGAGGGCGCCATTGCCAAAGGGCAGCTGGACCGGAAGACCGATACCAATGCCTTGGCCCTCGCGATGGTCAGCCAGTCCTTCGGCCTCAACGTGATGGCGCGGAACGGAGCGTCCCCGGCGACCCTGGCCAGGGTGGCCGAAAGCGTCATGCAGGTCTTCAAGTAGGTCTCTTTTTTTGAGTTGTTATTGACTAGTCGTTCAACATTAAGGAGTATGTCAATGAGCGGACAGAAGATTCAGGGCAGCGTTGCCCTGGTGACCGGCGCCAATCGAGGGATCGGCAAGGCGATCGTGGAAGCGTTGCTGGAGCGGGGAGCGAAGAAGGTCTACGCCGGCGCCCGGAAGGTAGAGGCGCTTCAGGACCTTGTGACTCGGTACAATGGCCGCCTGGTGCCGCTGTCGCTGGATGTGACCGATGCGGTCCAAGTCGGTGAATTGAGCGCCAAGGCCGGCGACGTAACTCTGGTGATCAACAACGCCGGTGTTGCCGCCGCGGCGATCGGGGCCCAGATCACCGATCCCGCCATTCTTCCGGCTGCCCATGCGGAGATCAACGTCAACTACTTCGGGACGCTGTATGTCACCCAAGCGCTCGCGCCGATCCTCGCGAAGAACGGGGGCGGGACCATCGTGAACATTGGCTCCGTCGCGTCACTCACGTCCTTTCCGATTCTCGCATCCTACAGCGCATCGAAGGCCGCATTGCGCTCTCTCACTCAAGCCTCGCGAGCGCACCTGGCCGCACAAGGAACGCGCGTGATCGGAGTGTACCCGGGCCCCGTCGACACTGACATGGCCGCCGACATCCCGCTGCAGAAG
>DATIOP010000181.1:0-5873 GCA_035472975.1 Gemmatimonadales bacterium | reverse complement strand
GCCCCGGCATCTCCGGTGCGAGCTTCGCGATCCGCATCGGGCTGTGGTCCTCGAACAGCGGATGGAACGCGTTGTAGCCGATCCAGGCCTCGTCCCAGAGGACGTAGTCGCACAGGTGCCCGATCTTCTCGAGAACCAGTTTGGCGTTGTAAATCGTTCCGTCGTAGGTCGCGAGCTGGATGCAGGCCAGCCGGAAGGGGCGAGCGGCCTTATGGCGATTCTTGTCCGTCACCAGGGGGTTGGCACGGATCTGCTCCCGGAGATAGTCCTCGTCCCACGCGTCCCAGTCCACGGCGCCGATCATGCCGAAGGAATTCCGTGCAGTGGGGAGAAAGATCGGGATCGCACCGGCCTGAACCAGCGCTCCCTGATGCAGGGACTTGTGGTTGTTGCGGTCGAAGAGGACCAGGTCGCCTCGACGCAGGACGGCGTTGGCGACCACCTTATTGGAGGTGCTGGTCCCGTTGAGGACGAAGTAGGTCTTGTCGGCGCCGAAAACCTTCGCGGCATAGCGCTGGGCGGAGGCGGCCAGGCCCTCGTGGATCAGCAGATCGCCCAGCTCCACGTCGGCGTTGCAGAGGTCGTTGCGGAAGACCCCTTCGCCGAGGTGCTTGAAGAAGAGTTGGCCGGCGGGGGATTTCCGGTAGAACTGGCCGCCCTGGTGTCCCGGGCAGGCGAAGGTGATGTTGGCTTCGCTGTCGTAGGAGACCATCCCGCCGAAGAAGGGCGGCAAGAGCGTCATCCCGTAGTCCACGATGCTTGCCAGGACCTGTTTGGCGTAGAAGGCCGGTGTCTGCTGGCCGAGGTAGATGTAACCGTCCACCTCGCCGAGCTGGCCGGCGACTGCGACGTCGGAAATCCGGCTCGAGTCGGCCAACGCCCAAAGCGGGGTCTGGAAGCCGATGGACCTGACCGCCACCGCCAGCTTCCGGGCCCGGTCCCGGCGATCCCCGTCGATCAAGGCGATGTAGGCTCCGACCTCCGCGTCTTCCGATACATCGCGCTCGTAGTGGTCACTCACCTCGACCTCAAACTTCTCGGCCTCGAGGTACGCGAGCAGCTGCCGGGTTTGCGCGTCGTCCCCATCAACCAGCGCCACCACCTTGAGCAGGCGGTGAAACGGGATGGGAATCGTCGGTGTCTTAACTGTGAATTCGATCATGCATTCTCAGAGTGACCGGTTCGCTCGCCTCATCACTACTTCATGCAGTACACGTAGTACTGGCCCTCGTGCTCCTCGGCCCCTTCGACCTCCTTGGCGAAGCCGGGGAACTGCTCGCCGTATTCCTGGAGCGTACGGACGAAGGTGAGCCAGGGACCGTCGCCCGGGCCGATGTTCTCACCCGGCATGACGATGGGGATGCCGGGAGGGTAGGGGATGACGCCTACCGCGACGACCCGGTTCGACATTTCGCTGAGCGGGACCTTCTCGACGTCTCCCGCCATGAGCTGCTGGAAGGCCTTCCGCGGAGTCATTTCCGGCGTGGGAAGCGATTCATAGGCGAGGGCCTGCCAGTAGCCGGTGCGGCTTTGCCGCATGTGGGCCCACATCTCGTCTCCCAGGTCGCGCATGCCCATGCCGGCGTAGCGCGCCGGCGCCTTCGCTACCAGGCCAGGCAATACCTCGGCGAGTGGCGCATTGCGGTCGTAGTCGGCCTTGAAGTCCAGCAACGTGTTGATCAAAGTGCCCCATTTGCCCTTCGTGACGCCCACCGAGAAGAGGAAGAGCACCATGTGATCGGTGGTGCGGGAGGGGACAATGCCGTGGCGGCCGAGGTAGGCAGTGACCAGGTCGGCCGGAATGCCCCACTTCTCGAGCTTGCCGTCCCGGCCCATGCCGGGGCAGACGATGCCGAACTTGATGGGATCGAGCAGGCAATAGCCGTCCGGCAATCCCTCGAATCCGTGCCAGTCCTCTCCAGGATGCAGAACCCAGGAATTGGGATCGGTGGCCAGCTGCTCGGCGGACGCCTTGTAGAACGGCACCCGCTTTCCGGTCTTCCGGTCCTTGATCGTGTCGGCGTTCCAGGGCGCGAAGAACCACTGCTTCTTGGCCTTGAACTCCTGATAGAACCGGGCAACGAGGAGACGGCAGGCCACCGCTTCTTCGATCACCCCCTGGGTCAGGGCCAGCCCGCCAGGTCCATCCATCATCGCCGCGGCAATCTCGTTTGAGGCGATGAGGGAGTAGAGCGGCGAGGTACTGGCCTGGGCGCAGTAGGCCTCATTGAACCGGCCATGATCGATGGAGCCCCGTCCGTCCCGGATGTGGATGAACGAGGTGAGCGACAAGGCGGCCAAGAGCTTGTGAGTCGAATGGGTGGCGAAGACCGTCGGGTCGTCCTCGGCATGAGTGGATGGATCGCCCCGCATCGCGTGCCGGTCCCGGTACATCGGGTTGAACCGGGCGTAGCCGTACCATGCCTCGTCGAAATGGACCCGATCCGAGCTCTGCCCCAGGAGGTCCTGCACCTTGGTTGCGTCGTAACACATTCCATCGTACGTGCAATTGGTCACAACCGCGTAAACAGGCTTTTCATGCGGGGCCTGCTTCACCAGGGGATTGGACGCGATCGCCTTTGCGATGGACTTGGGGGAAAGCTGTTGCGGCGGGATCGGGCCGATGATGCCGTAGCGGTTTCGGGTCGGCTTGAGAAAGACGGGGATGCCACCCGTGATGGCAAGTCCCTGCTCGATGGACTTGTGGCAGTTACGATCGCAGAGCGCGATCTCGAGATCGCCGACGCAGGCCGACATGATGGTCCGGTTGGACCCCGAGGTGCCGGCCTGTACCGAGTATGTCCGGTGGGCGCCGAAGACCCGTGCGGCGTACTTCTCGCTTTCGCCAATGGGGCCGCTGTGGGTGAGGAGCGCGCCGAGTCCCCCGCGCTCGATCCCCATGTCGGTGCGGAAAAGATTCTCCCCATAGAAATCGAAGAACAAGCGGCCGACCGCGGACTTGGTAAAGGCGACCCCACCCTGGTGGCCGGGCGCCGCCCAGGAATATTCCCGCTCCCGGTTATAGGCCGCGAGAGCCGCGGTGAACGGGGGCAGCAACACGTCGCGGTAGCGTTCCATGGAGGTGATCACCCGCCCCGCGATGAAGCCCGAAGTGTCCTCGAGCAGCCAGACGAACTCGTCCGACAGGGTCGCCACTTCCGGCGTGAGGCTGCCGGCTATCCCTCGACGATCCGCCAGCAGGAAGATCGGGATCTTGGCGTTGCTGGCCCGGATCAGCCGCAGCAGTTCTGTCGCCTTTGCATGCGACCTGGCGTCGTTCTTTCCGGCGGTCCAGTTGATCAGGATGCAATGCAGCCCGGCATCGGAGCCGGCCGTTGCGCTGCCATCTTCCAGCGACAGGGCTTCAACAACATCGACGCCGCGCGAGACCAACTCCTCGGCCAGGGCGCGGACGGCTCGGCCCCCCGCGGTCTCGGGCTGGGCGAGCTCGTCGTCAACAATGAGCACCCGCCAGCGTAGCTGAGCGCGCTGTGGTGTAATCATCGGGATCTCTCTAGTGATGATCTGACAGCAACAATTCGAAAGACGAATCCGGTTTCACGATCCCCGAGCACATCCGATCTCGAGGCGACCTGGTCCGCACCGCAGGAGGACAAATGGAGGTTCCCCTCGGGGAATTGCGGGATATGTGAAGACGAGAGCATGTAGTACGCTCCCGGTTAGCAGCCCAGACAATGTCTCTAGGCTCTTCGAAGGTGCAGGGATCGGGATGGACTCGCAATGACTTTGGGCCTGCCCAAAAGGATTACTCGGGCTTGAGGATCTGGGCCGGATTGGCCCCTTGCTTCGACTCGCAACGTGAGCTTCGGATGGGATCCACCGAGTTGCCAAAGGCCCGGGGATGGCTGAGGATGGACAACGTGACGGATTGCCAATCGGGTCCTGATTTGGGAATTCGGCGGACCGAAGCGGATAGCTCTCGTTGGAGAATCCGGTATTGTGGTCGCGACTCTTTCGAGACACGAGCATGCCTACTTTCCGTTACGCCGGTATTACCAAAGCCCTCGCCGATGAGGTCCGGCAGACTCGCCGCTCGCCACAGTACGGGCACCCTGCCCACCAGGAACTGGCCAAGGGTACCGGCCCCTGCCGCCTTTGCCTCAGGACCTTCGCCGTCGGGGAGGAGGAGCGGATCCTCTTTACCTACCAACCGTTTTCAGCGCCGGGTAGTCTGCCGGCGCCAGGCCCGGTGTTCATCCACGCCGAACGCTGCCAGCGCTACGACGCGCCAAGTCTCCCCGACGATTTCCGGGAACTCCCCATGGTGATCGAGGGATACCTGGTGGAGGGCAAGCTCGCGATTCAGACCCGAGTAAACGGGACGCCTCCCGAACAGGTGATCAGTGAGGCATTCACGATACCCGGTGTCCAGTACGTACATATAAGGAATGGAGATGCCGGCTGCTTCATGGCGCGGGTGGATAAGGAAACGGGCGACGACTGAAGGTCGCCGCCCGGTCCCCGTGTGATCGTTGATTTCGGTCGGTTCCGCGGTTTTCGGGTTAGCGTGCGAACGCTCTGATTCGCGATATTCCCCCTTGGGTGGGGGGCGGGATCGCGTTTTTCGGATGCCCAGTGCGAGGGATTCGCGCCCTTCAGGGGAGCAAGTGCACCTGGATCGTGGATCCAGCTGTACTGCGGCCTGCTTCGCAGCAAGTAGCAGGAAAAATGTCTTTTCCGCGGCTTTCCGGTTGCCACCGCATCTCCCCTTTGTTCGATATTCCCCCCTTGGGATGGGAGGCGTGCTCGCGTTTTTGTGCCCGTGATCACGAGTCCGCCGAGTCGGTCAGGACGGAGAACGTCTTCCGCCCCCGCGCACCGGCGGCGAGGCCGGCGGCGAAGCCGAGGAAGGCAGCTCCCCCCAGGATGATGAGCGATCCGCCGAGCCCCGGCTTGGCGGACATGAGCGCTACGACTCCCAGGCCGATGCCGGTCCGAAGCCAGGCCGACAGCAGCAACACAGGGTCTTGGAGCTGGCGCCGGAGGGCGGGGGAGAGCGCCCCCTCGCCCGACAGTTTCTTCGCCATCGAGCCAATCCGGCGCCCGGTCACGACCGCTCCCAGGACCGCCATCGTGACCAGTCCAATCAATCCGAGGATGATCCAGGGCTGGGATCCCCAGCGTGTCACGGTCAGGTAAATACCGGTGATGATGAGGGTGACGCCGGAAGGACCGCCCACCCGGCGAAGGCCCTGGAGTAACCCCGCCCAGTCCCGGAACTGGCCGACCGATCGGGCTCGGCGGAGATTGGAGAGGCCGGCCCACTCCAGGGCGAGGGCGGCGAAGAGACCGAGTGCGCCTACGATGTGGAGAAACAGAGCTGCGTAGTAGAAAGACATGGGACCCTCCGTGATAAAGCGACCTGAAGCGAGGCCACGGCAGTACGACCGAAGCGGCACTCTATATTTAGTTGTACTGTACGTACAATTAAAGTAGAGCGTTTCATGACTCCTCGCCCCTATCGCCAGGGCCGGCGCCAGCTCGCCGCCCAAAAGACCCGCGCCAAGGTCCTCCGCGCCGCCCGGTCCCTCCTGACCGGGAGGGGAACCGAACGTTTCAGCCTGGAGGCGGTCGCTGAGCGGGCCGGGGTGGCCCGGATGACGGTCTACTATCAGTTCCGCTCTCGGCGGGGGCTGATCGAGGCGCTCTTCGACTCGTTCGCCGAGGGACGCGAGCTACCGCAGCAGGTAGGACTTGCGTTTCAGCAGTCGGATCCCGATCAGGTCCTGGCCGGTGTGGTCAGCGCCTTTGCCCATTTCTGGCAGGCCGGACGGACCTGGGTCCGCCGGGTGCGAGCCCTGGGCGTGCTGGACGCGGAGCTGGGAGCGGCGATCGAGGCGCGGAATGCCAGG
>DATIOP010000180.1:0-5870 GCA_035472975.1 Gemmatimonadales bacterium | reverse complement strand
GACCAAACGCGCCTGGATCCCGATGCCGAGCGTCATTGCGGGCGCCGAGTGGTCCGATCCAAGTAGTCCGGGAGAGACTCTGGGCCTGATCGGGCTCTCCCTTCCATTGCCACTCTGGAATCAGGGAGGTGGCAACTCGGCCGCGGCTCACTCAGAGGTGGATGTGGCCGCAGCCGGGGCGCGGGAAGCGCGTCTCGCTGCGAAGGCGTCGCTCGTCAGCGCTGAGGCCCGATTGGCCGAAGCCGCCGATCGGGCCCGTCTCTCTCGCGACTCGCTGTTCCCTGCGGCCGGGAGATTGCGGCAACAGGCTACCCTCGCCTATCAGGCCGGTGAGACCGGGATTCTGCCCGTGATCGAGGCGCTCCGCTCCGAGCGGGAGATCACTGCCAGTACCCTAGATGAGCTTCTCTCGTTTCAGGAGGCGGTGGCCGAATGGAATCGTCTGGCCGGGTTAGCCCGATGAAGTGGCTGCTTGGTCTTCTGGTCGCGGCGCTTCTCGCGGCCTGCGGGAGTCATGGAGACGGGGAGGCCCCGCCTGCTCCGCGCGTGCCGGTGGGGATTGGAGCGGTAGTTCGGGACACCATATCGCAGGTGATCAGCCTGACCGGTCGCCTGGTACCGCTCCCTGGCGGCTCGGCACTCCTGTCGGCCCCCGCCGATGCAATGGTGCGTACCGTCGCCGTGCAGATCGGGGAACGGGTGCACAAGGGCGATCTCCTCGTGGAGCTCGACGCCCCGGAACTCGGCGCGAATGCCAAGGCGCTTGCCGCCACCGCTGCGACAGCGGAGCAGGAGGCGGCCCGCCAGCAGGATCTCTTTTCCAAGGGCATCACGTCCCGGAAGCAGGTGGATGAAGCTGCTACTCAGGCTAGCAATGCCCGGTCCGCAGCCGAAGCGGCGGAACGTCTGCTGGATCAGGCACAGGTCAAGAGCCCGCTTGATGGTGGAATTCAGCGGGTACTGGTGCATCCCGGCGAACGGGTAGCTGCCGGGGCTGAATTGGTCGAGGTCATTCGGGGCGGTTCCCTGGATTTCGTGGCCCAGGCGACCGCCGATCAACTCGCGCGACTCAAGACCGGACGGCCGGCGATGGTGACGCCAGAGGGTTCCACCGAGGCGCAGGAGGGCAGGGTGCACGCGATCGCGCCAGCGGTGGATATCAACTCGAACGCCGGCGCGGTGGTTATCCGTATTGCTCGTGCTGGCCCTGGTCTCCTTCCCGGTGCAGGCGCCACTGCGCGGGTCAACCTCGGCCAGAAGATTGGCGTACTCGTCGTGCCGGACTCGGCGCTCGTGCTGGTCGGCGATGTGATGTCGGTCTTTGTGGTCGGTGCCGATTCAGTGGCCCACGCGCATCCGGTCACGGTCGGGGTGCGACAAAACGGACGGGCCGAAGTATCCGGCGAGATTCAGGCCGGTGATCGGGTTGCCACGACGGGAGCCTATGGTCTCTCCGACGGGATGCAGGTCGTTCCCGCGGCGCCTCAATGAGTCTGGCCGGCTTCGCGGCTCGGCACCGGGCTGCGATCTATCTCGCCGTTACCCTCCTTGCTTTGGGTGGTCTGTACTCCCTCGCCACCCTGCCTGCCGGCGCCTACCCTGAGGCCATCTTCCCCCGGATCGCGATCATTGCCCGGGGGGGCACGTTCGAGCCGAGGGATATGGTTGTGGCGGTCACCCGCCCGCTCGAAGAAGATCTCTCGGGTGTCATCGATCTCCGCCGGATTCGAAGCCGTACGGTCCGGGGCGCCACCGAGCTGAGTCTCGACTTCCGGCCCGGCGCCGATATGCAGTTTGCGCTGCAACAGGTGCAGGGTCGCATCGCGACGCTCCAGGCCGAGCTGCCTGCGGGGGTTCAGATCATCGCCGAGCGGCTCACCCCGTCGATCTTCCCGATGATGCAATTCGAGCTGACCGGTGCGGATCCGATGCTGCTTCGGGACCTGGCCCAGTACACCATCCGGCCCCGATTGGCCCGGCTTCCCGACGTGGGCAGTGTCGAGGTTCAAGGAGGCCTGGTCCGCGAAGTCTCAGTGGTGCTGGATCCAGCACGCCTCGTGAGCCACCACATCGGTGCCAAGGAAGTGGCGGAGCGGATCCTGGGTGCCAACGTGGTCGAAGCGGCTGGACGGGTTGACCGCGAGTACCGCCAGCTCAGCGTGATCGTTTCCGGGCTCGCGGCGACGGCCGACGCGGTGGGTGCCCTCGTCGTGCGACGGGACGGGGATTATCCGGTGCGGGTGTCGGACCTGGGCTTGGTGAAGTACGGAGCCGCGGACCAATTCGAGATCGCGACCGGCAATGGAGAGGCGGCGGCGCTTATCAATGTCTCCCGCCAGCCGGCTGGGAACATTCTCCGGGTGGAAGGGGCGGTTCTGGCGATGGTCGACTCGCTGCGCCGGGTCCTCCCGGCCAACGTCAAGCTCGAGTCGGTATACAATCAGGGCGAACTGGTCCGGGACTCCATCGCCAACGTTCGTGACGCGATGCTGGTGGGCGGTGTCCTCGCGGTGATCGTGCTGCTGCTTTTTCTCCATCGACCCGTCGTCACCGCGTCGGCCGCGCTGACTCTGCCGCTCACCATCCTCGGGACGTTCGCCGGTCTCCACCTCTTCGGTGAATCGCTCAATCTCATGTCGCTCGGCGGGCTCGCCGTGGCGGTAGGTCTCATCATCGACGATGCGGTGGTGGTGGTCGAAAACATCGAGCGCCGCCTGGCGCTACCTGGAGGAGATTCTCCCGCTCGGGTGATCCAGCAGGCGACGGACGAAATTCTGGCGCCGGTAGCCGGCTCGACATTCACGACCGTGGTGGTCTTCGCGCCGCTGGCGCTGCTCGAGGGGGTAGTGGGCCAGTTTTTCCGCTCCTTCGCGCTGGCACTCGCGATCGCGGTTCTGCTCTCGCTGCTGCTCGCCATCCTCCTCATTCCGCTCCTCACCGCCCATTGGGTCGAGCGTCAGGCCCGGTCAGGCAATGTCGCCCGGACCCGGGTAGAGACGCCGCGAATCGCCCGGCTGGAGGGTTGGTACGTCCACACCGTCGGTGCGGCGTTCCAGCGGCCCCGTCTGGCGCTGGCCGGCGCCGGCCTGCTCCTGATCCTCGCATTCGGACTCTGGCGCGTCGTGGGCACCGGTTTCCTGCCACAAATGGACGAGGGCGGCTTCATTCTGGATTACTGGACCCCAACCGGCAGCTCGCTGGCTGAGACCGACCGCCAGCTCCGTCGCATCGAATCCATCATCAAGGAAGACCCGGACGTCGAGCGGTTCACCCGACGCACCGGCATCGAGCTGGGATTCTTCGCCACGGCACCCAACACCGGTGATATGACGGTACAACTCAGGCCCCGCGGAGAGCGCAAGGCTTCGGTCTACCAGGTCATCGACCGGTTGCGAACCCGGATTGAGACCGAGGTCCCCGCTGTACGAGTAGAGTTCATCCAGATCCTTCAGGACCTTCTGGGAGACCTGACCGGCTCTCCCGAACCAGTCGAGATCAAGCTCTTCCATCCCGAGGTGCGGGTTGCCGAAGCTGCGGGACGCCGAGTCGCCGGGGCGATCGAAAAAGTCCCGGGCCTGGAAGACCTGTTCGATGGCGTGACCGGCGACTTCCCCTCGGTCCGGGTCGACCTCGATCCAATCCGGGTGAGCCGCCTTGGTCTCACTCCTGCCGACGCTGCGGCTCAAGTGCGCGCCGCGCTGTTCGGGGAAGAAGCCGGGGCGGTGCGCGAGCCGGATCGGCTGGTCCCGATTCGGGTGCGCCTCGCCGACAGCGTCCGGTTCAATCCTGCGGTAGCGCGAACCCTCCCCATCATCGGCCCGAACGGCTGGGCGCCACTCGGCAGTCTTGGCGCGGTGGGTGACAGCTCGGATGTCAGCGAGCTATGGCGGGAGAATCTTCGACCGATGGTCCTGGTGAAGGGTGCGGTGGATCCGGAGGTCTCCAACCTGGGCGACGTGATGCGTGGTATCCAGGAGAAGCTTACCGGATTGGCACTCCCTCCCGGCGTCGCGCTCGAGTACGGCGGCCAGTACGTGGGGCAGCGCGAATCGTTCCGTCAGCTCCTGGTGGTTCTGATGCTCGCAATCGGCATCGTGCTGCTGGTCATGGTAGGGCAGTTTGGAGATTTCCGCGGCCCGGTCGCCATCCTTCTCGCCGCTTCTCTGGGACTCACCGGTGCGCTGCTGGCGCTGGTTATCACCGGAATGCCGTTCAATGTGTCAAGCTTCATGGGCCTCATCTTGCTGGTCGGGCTCATTGTCAAGAACGGCATCATCCTGCTCGACGCGGCCCACCGAATCCGCCGCACCGGAGCGACCCCCGAGATGGCGATACGGGAGGCCGGCCGCCTCCGACTCCGTCCCATCCTGATGACGACACTCTGCACGCTGGCCGGTCTGCTCCCTCTCGCGTTCGGCATCGGCTCCGGTGCCGAACTGCAGCAGCCGCTCGCCATAGCAGTGATCGGCGGACTGACGCTCTCGACGCTCATCACCCTCGTACTGCTGCCCGCGGGACTCCTGGGAATCGGGGCGCTGAGAGGGAGTAACGCGGAAAAGGACTGAGGTCTTCCCCTTTCCCCTTTCCCACTGTTGTCTCTTACCTTTCAGTGCGCGTGAACCTGCCACCTTGGAGCGCAAATGAAAGCGTCCGCCACCTATACTGTAAAAAAATGGGAGGAGAGGCCGTACGACGAGGTCTCCCCCGAGATGAAAATGACTCGCGCCTCGGTCGAGTACGCGCTCGATGGCGAGATCGCGGGCAAGGCCTCAGTCGAGTACCTCATGTTCTATAGCCATTTCGACCCTCAGGACCAGCACAAGGCCGCCGCCGAGTACGTGGGCCTCGTGCGCTTCAACGGTACCGTGGGAGGGAAGTCTGGCAGTTTCGTGATGCAGGATACCGGGAGCTTCGGACAGGGAACCGCCAGCTCGGCCTTGCAGATCGTCGAGCACTCCGGAACCGGAGAGCTGAAGGGGATCAAGGGTAAGGGAAGCTACCGGGCGAACAAGGAGGGGTTTCGGTTTGAGGTGGAGTACAGTCTATAAGTAAGGAGTGAGGAGTGAGGAGCGGTACGTCTTACTCCTCACTCCTCACCACCCTCAGCTCCCCGCCGTCACCGGGATCTTCACCCTCGTCGTCTCCCACTCCAACACCAGGAAGCCCGGTTCCGATGTGATGGTGAACATCTCGACCGGGGTCTTCAGCGCCTCGGGCTTCACCTTGCCGCGGCCGAGTTCCTGGGCCTTGACCGCATCGGTGTAGGTGTGCTCCTCGCCCCACTGGGTGATCGACTTGTTCACGATCACTTCCCACTCGCCGGCATTTGGCACGGTGTAAAGCGAATAGGAGCCCGCGGGAACCTTGATGCCCGCCACGACCAGCGGTCCGCTGGTGTGAATCATGGTCGGTTCGTTGGCACCGGTGCGCCAGAGCTTGCCGTACGGCACATCGTCTCCGCCCAGCATGTGTCGACCGCGCAGCGAGGGCCGGCCGTAGCAGACCTTTACGTCCGAGGCACCCGCCTTGAAGCTAAGCGAATCGAGCGGACTCTTCCGAGTGGCGAGCGGTAGCTTCTCGGTGTTCATGGTGATGCAGGACAGCGGTGCAGGTGCAGGCCGGGCGGGTGAGGCGTGCAGGGCGGTCAGGGCGGTCAGGGCGCTCAACGCTAGAAACGGCATAGAATCCTCTGGTTCGTGTACAGGGTGATCGCTACTTCAGCTTCTATTTGTCCTGGGTACTACCCGGTACTTAGTATTGCAGCCTTTCCTTCGCCGCCTGTGCCGCCTGCAGGGCCTCGCCCGGTGTAGCCGCCAGAACGGTCAGGTGCCCCATCTTGCGGCCGGGGCGGGGTTCCTTCTTCCCGTAGA
>DATIOP010000179.1:0-2943 GCA_035472975.1 Gemmatimonadales bacterium | reverse complement strand
ACGGTCAGCGCCGATTCCGCCTCACGACCAAAGGTGTTGATCCTGGTGTGGGACCAACCGCCGATGACGGTAGGTGCCGGAAGTTTTCTTACCGAGTTGGTGGAACGGGCGGGTGGTCGCAATCTCTTTGCCGACGTTCAGTCGTCATCGGCCCAGGTCAGCGTGGAAGCAGTGGTCAAGCGAGATCCCGACCTGGTGTTTGTCACCACGGAAGGGACTCCTGCCTTTGCGGAGCGGCCCGAGTGGCAGACGGTCCGCGCCATCCGGGAAAAGCGCTTCCTTCGGGTGACTAATTCGTCGTACAACCGGCCGAGTCCTCGCGCGCCCGAGGCAATTAGTCGGCTCTCCTCGCTTCTTCATCCCAGCCCATGAGATCGCGCGCGTTGTGGCTCGGTGGAGGAATCCTGGCCGCCTTCGCGGTCGGCATCCTGGTGGGGTCGGTGTCGCTCCGGCCCGCCGAGGTGTGGGATGGTCTGCTGAACCCCGCTTCTCCCTCCGCTTCCATCGTGCGCGAGCTGCGCCTACCCCGGGTGCTGCTCGCGTTCGCCGTGGGAGGAAGTCTTGGCGTCTGCGGCGGCGCCTTGCAGGCGATGATCCGGAACCCGCTCGCCGATCCATATCTGCTGGGACTCTCCGGCGGATCGGGACTTGGCGCCGTCGTCGCGATCTCGCTGGGCGGCGGAGGACGCCTCAGTGTCCCGCTCGCTGCGTTCGCTGGGGCGATGCTTGCCATCGCCCTCGTCTATCGGCTGAGCCTGGTCGAAGGCCGGCGAATGGACGTGAGGGTGCTGCTTCTCGCGGGCGTCGTAGTCGGAGCCTTCGCGGTTGCGGTGATGAGTGCTGTGATCGCGTTGTCCGACTCCAGCCAGTTACGAAATGCCTTCCTCTGGTTGCTGGGAGGATTCGGCGGCGCATCGTGGCAAGGCCTCGGCACCTTCGCGCTCTACGCGACGATTCCGCTGGCGCTCCTTTTCGCCAACGCACGAGCGCTCGATCTCCTGGCCCTCGGCGAAGACTCGGCCCAGCACCTCGGGGTAGAGCTGGAGCGCACCAAGCGCGTGGTTTATCTGTCGACCGGCCTCCTCACCGCGGTTGGGGTTGCCACCTGTGGAATCATTGGATTCGTCGGTCTCGTCGTCCCGCACGCTGTGCGCCGGCTCTGGGGACCGCTGCATAGGACACTTCTCCCGATCACGTTTTTGATCGGCGGCGCGTTTCTGGTACTGGCTGACGCGCTGGCTCGCACAGTCGTACGACCTCTCGAGTTGCCGGTCGGGGTGGTGACGGCCCTCGTGGGCGTACCGCTCTTCGCACTGCTGCTTCGGCGGACGCTCGCGTGATCATCGCCGCCGACCACCTCAGTGTGCGGTATCCGGGAGCCCCGCGTCGCGCTCTCGATGAGGTGAGTCTGACCCTCGCCAAGGGCGAGCTGGTTGCGGTGGTAGGACCCAACGGAAGCGGCAAGACAACCCTGCTCCAGGCGTTGCTCGGCGTAGTGCCACACGAGTCCGGCACTGTAACGATCAACGGGAGAGCAATCGGCGACTGGCGGAGGCCGGAATTGGCTCGGGTGATCGGCGTGGTAACTCAACGGGAGGAGCCAGCCTTTTCGCTCAGAGTGCGGGAGTCGGTCTTCCTGGGCCGCTATCCCCATCTCGGTCCGATTGCTCCTCCGCGTCCTCAGGACTGGGCCGCAGTTGAGCGCGCACTTGAGCGCGCCGACGTGCTTCGTCTCGCCGATCGGCGGATCGATACTCTTTCGGGCGGCGAATGGCAGCGTACCCGGGTAGCCCGTGCATTGGCCCAGGAGCCCGAGGCCTTGGTGCTGGATGAGCCAACCGCAGCACTCGATGTCCGCCATGAGATGGAAGTCTTCGAGCTGATCCGGGAGCTGGTGGGGACAGGATTGGGTGCCATCGTCGTCACCCATCATTTGAATCTCGCCGCGCGCTACGCCGATCGGATGCTGCTGCTCGAAGAGGGCAGGGTTGCCGCTGAAGGTCATCCGGACGCGGTGTTGACCGAATCCGTGGTGGCCCGGGTGTTCGACTGGCCGGTCGCGGTGATTCCGTGGACCGATGGATCACCTCAAGTGGTGCCGCTCCGGCCGGCGGAGAAGCGCCGATGAAGCGCCTCGCGATGGTCGGCGTGCTTGCGCTCTTGTCTCGAATGGCGCTCGCTCAGGCGCCCTCGGAGGTGCGAGGCCGAGTGCTGGATGCCGGCTCGGGTGACCCGCTCTCCGGTGCCGATGTGGCGATCGGTGGGTTCCTGGTCACCACAGGGCGGGACGGGACCTTCCTGTTCGGTTCGCTGGATGCGGGTCGCTATGAATTACGGGTGAGACGAGTCGGGTATGCGCCAGACGTACGAGGCGTCGATGTGCTGCCCGGGCTGTCGCAGCAGATCGAGATCCGTCTCGCCTCGCAAGCGGTCGAGTTGGACACGATCACGGTCATGGCCGCGAATGCTGCCGGTCTGACGGCTAGCGGAGAATTCCTGCGCCACCGGGGCAGCAACCTGGGCCAGGCGCTCGACGGATGGGAGGGCATTGCGATCCGCCGAGGCGCGGGCGGTGCCGCCGAGCCTCAGGTGCGCGGAGGAGCGCCAGATGAAGTGCTCGTCCTGCTCGATGGATTCCCCGTGAATGATCCGTTCACCGGTCGCGCCGACTTGAGTCGGATTCCTACTTCAGGTGTGGAGCGCGTGACGCTGGTCCCGGGCGCACAGGGCCCGAGGGAAGGGAATCGGGCGATCTCCGGTGTCATCAATGTAGAGACCAGGCGGCACTTCGCTCCCCAAGTTTCCGGCAGCGTCTCCTCGTACAGCGCAGCAAACCTGAACGGCGCAGGCAGCGTCGGCCCCGCGACCTTATTCGTGGCGCATGAGTGGCTCCCCGATGGATACGCCTACGATGTGCCGCCGGTGCGAGGGTCGGGAGAAGCT
>DATIOP010000178.1:0-2582 GCA_035472975.1 Gemmatimonadales bacterium | reverse complement strand
CCACTGGGGGCGCCACCACCGAGCCGGCAGGCACCTTGGGGGGATAGATGATTACGAGAGGAACGTGGAGCACTTGCGCATACAGGCTGTTGCCATGCCCCAGGAGCTCGTGCTCGCCGAACTGCTCGCCGTGGTCGGAGGTGATGACCACGATTGTGTTCTTCAAGACGCCGCGTCGATCCAGCTCGGCCAGCATACGGCCGACGGAATGGTCGATGTACCCGATGGCCCCTTCGTATTGATCCCGGGTGAACTCGATCTCATCGGCCGTGAGATCGGGGAAGTCCGGCATCTTGAAGCGCGGATCGTAGTGCCGTCCTGGACGGCTCGCGAACATGGTATCGAAGGGCGCCGGTGGGACGAATGGGTTGTGGGCGTCGAAGAAATTGATGAATGCAAAGAAGGGACGTCCATCCCGCGGCTTCGCTTCCCACTGCAGAAATTCGTCCACGGCCCGTCCGGCGTTCTTGCGCCAAAGCATCTCATACCAACCGATAAACTTGCGGACTGTGGCCTGATCGAAGAGCCAACGACCGAGTGACGAGGCATCGATCACCCGCCACGCGGTGCGGGGGTAGTCGCGATACTGGAGGAACCCGCGCTCCAGACCGCGGCCAGCCGCGCAATACCAGATGTTGGCGACGAATCCACCAGTCACGTAGCCATGACCGGCCAGGGCTTCCGCCAGCACGGGATACTTCTCGTCGAAGGGAGTACGGAACGTGGTGCTGAATTCCCGGGGTAGACGTCCCGAGAAAATCGACCCGTGAGAAGGAAGGGTCCATGGCGCCGGTGCCACCGCGTAGTCGAACCGGGCGCCTCGTTCAGCCAGCTTCTTCAGCTCGGGAGTGGTGGGTCGAGGGTACCCGTACAGGTTCAGGCTCATTCCTCGAACCGTGTCCAGCACTAGGAGCAGGACGTTCGGACGCTCGGCTTCGGCCGGTGGGAGTTTCCGTATGGCGGTGCGCTCGCGCAGGGATCTAACCGCTTCCAATCCCAGTCCGCCGGCGACCCAGCAGAACACCACGAGCGGAAGCATCCAGTGCATCAGCGCGATCCGGCCGGCGCGCCGAGTGAGCCAGGCTGCGACCTGAAACCCGATGCCCAGCGCCAGCACCAGAGCGGCAAGGCGATGCATTCGCTGGAAGAGAAAAACCGGGCTCAGGAAAACGACCGTGCCGACGATGGTAATGATGACGCGAGTGGTAAACACGCGGGGGGCCAGCCGGCGCAGCAGCGTCAGGAAAATTACACTGCTCAATCCGAGTAGCAGGCCTACCAGTGGGGCCATCCAGAGGAAGTCGCCACCCCGCCCAATCAAGAGCGCGGTGCGACCCGACCGAATGGTCGCCATCGCAGCCTCGATCAGACCGGCGCCGATGCCAAGCGTCGCGCCAAGCCCGATCAGGCTGTGGCTAGGCACCTCCATTGGAGTGGGAAGATCCGTGCTCACTGCTCGTCTTCCTCTTCGACTTCGTCGGTGGTGCGGCTCTGCCGGTAAAGGCCGGCGAGGCTATCGCTCATCTGTTTGAAGCGAGCCAGATCGCCTCTGCGAGCCGGGTCGCGATGCAGGCTGGTGGACTGGGCCGTGTCGCCCAACTGGTCGTAGAGCTCAACTGAATCCTTGCGTGTCCAAATGTACCAGGCACCGTTGGACACCATCGCGTGAGGGCCGAGGTTGCGGCCCCTCCAGGTGGACAACTCAGCCAGGATCAGGGAATCGGCCGCAGCGGGCTCCGGTTTCCAGAAGCGGGTGAGGGAGCGGCCCGGAACATTTTCCCCGGCCACACCGGTCAAGCGAAGCACCGTGCGCGGGATGTCCCGTAGGCTCACCGGCGTCGGAATTAACTGGTTGGCCGGCACCGCCGGTGGAAACCGGATCAGAAGGGGAACCTCGAGCAGCACCCGGTAGAGGCTGTTCATGTGGAACACCTTCCCATGTTCGCCGAACTGCTCACCGTGGTCCGAGGTGATGATGACGATGGTATGGTCCAGCAGGCCGCGGCGGGCCAGCTCGGCGAACAGGCTCCGGGTCGCGTCATCCATGGACGCGATGAGGGCGTCGTATTCGTCGCGCCAGTATTGCTGTTCCTCCGGAGTCCGCGGCCGGCGGCCTCCCTTCCCCGGCTCCGGAAACATCTCGTAGGTTCCCTGCGGGGCGTGAGCAAACCGTTCCCGGAATGGTGAGGGAGCGATATACGGCTCGTGAGCGTCGAAATAATTGAGAAATGCGAAGAACGGCCTAGAGCCATCCCGGTCCAGCCAGCGCAGGAAACTGGTGTTGATCACGTCGGCCCGCTTCCGGTCCACCACTTCGTAGTATCCGATGATGCGGCGGACCCATTCCTGATCCAGGATCACCCAGCTGATGCGCGACCAAGCGAGGGCTGTCCCCATCGTGCGGCTGAAGTCCTCGTAATGCGCAAAGCCCTTGTGAATCCCGTGCGCCCGCGTCGTGAAGTCCAGGTTGGCGGTAAACCCGCCGGTCCGATAGCCCGCCCGAGAGAGCTCCTCGGCCAAGGTTGGTGTCGGCATCTCCACCGGCGCGTGGATTCCCCGGAAAAACGTGAAGGGCCATTGAC
>DATIOP010000177.1:0-2411 GCA_035472975.1 Gemmatimonadales bacterium | reverse complement strand
ACGCTTCGGGGTCCACGTTCACCTTGTGGCCGTGAGCAACGCCGTAGGCGCAGTAGCCGCCGTACACGGGAAGATACCGAGCGGGATTGGCGACAAACGCGTCGCGGTTTGCCTTGGTGCTGAAGCGGTATGTGGCGCCCGCTTCCGTCGCGGTGATCTCCGGGGAACCTTCGACGGCGCTCGCGGTGGTGAAGTAGGCGACGGGATCGTAACCGCTGATGGCGACACCGGAACGGTTCACGTTGAGTTCCTGCGCCCCGGCCACCACTGGAGACAGGCTCACGGCCAGTGCCAAGAGGGCAGCGCTGGCGAGGTATTTCGCTTTCACTTTCCTACACTCCTTGCTGAAGTTCTGACCGGCTCCGCAGTGAGTCGGACCTCAGCAAGAACGCTGCAGTGGGGGGAATGGTTCCCTTCCCGATCGAACCCTCCTACCTCCCACGCCGCACGTCCTAGCCCCGCGTGACACTCCACCACACCAGGAGTGCGGCGGCGACCGGGACGGCAAAGACGACGAGGAAGGTCGGAGCTTCCTCGGCGACGGAGTACCCGGCCTTGGAAACCCCGATCCACATATTGATGCCGGCGGCGACGAACCAGATGGGGATAAAGACCTTCGCCGCCTTAGCCAGGCCGACCGCCGGCGTGGGGTCTCCTGTCCATCGACCGATGAGGAGACAGAGGGCGAGGAGGAGGAAACCTCCGGCAATGACCCTGATCGTATGCATCTGCTACCCCTTCGGGTCAGCAACTGAGTTGGAAGCCGCCTGAGCCCCGTGCTTACCCGCGACGGATGTGGATGCCGGCTCACCTGAGCGATGAGCGGTGCAGCAACAGGGCTGAGCAGAGCCGCGCCTGCGAGTCTCAAGCGGCTACGCAGCACCGCTGATTGTCGGCTGCTCCAGCCATTGTCGGGCATTCACCGCAGCCACCAGCAACCACAGCGTGAGCGTGCCTTCGCCGAGGATACCCGGGACCATGTTCCAGGGAGACAACTTGCTCGAGAATGATGGCGATACAAAGGTCAGCCAGCCCAATCCCCCCAGGGCCATCAACACGGCGAGGAACCGCGGGAGAAAGGTCGAGCGAAGAATCAGATATCCGATCAGGAGGCAATAGATCCCGAAAAATACCAACGGACTGACCGGAGCGGCGGCAAGGTGCAGGGTGTCGAGGGTGGTAATGGCGCATCCTATGATGCTGCAGAGGGCCGCCAATCCGGAAGTTGTCCGGTTCACCGGCCGGAAGAGGTGATAGAACAGACGCGTTACCGCCAGGTAACAGGCGGTGGAGATGAGGAGTAAGGCCGAGGCCAGCGTGCCGTGAGCAAAGAGGGCAGACGCGCCGGTCAGGATGTTGAGCAGATAGAAGAGGCCTGCGAGCCTCGCGTTAAACCGCACCGACACCTCTGCATCCGTGCTGAGGGCCATGAGCGCTATCCCGCGCGAAAGGTTGAGAAGCTGTTCGAATACTCAGTGTGAGACTGAGCCCGCGGCGTTCCCGGCCTGAAAGACCCCTACCCCTCCCTTGGTGGCGTCGGCAAAGGCATGGGTGACGAAGGGGTATAAACCGGGCTCTGCCAGTCGGAGCTCGAAGATGGCGCCACCGCCCACCGGGACATTCCAGGTCTGCATCCCGTCGAACGGCCGTCCGAAGCCGTCGGCAATCACCTTGTCGAAGATTGCGCCGACCACGTGAAAGGAGCTGATCCGGTTGGGGCCGGCGTTGACCACATACAGTCGGATCGGTTTGCGCTCCGCCACGGGAATGGGATGCGTCGCATACCGCGAAGCGACGCCATTGAACACGACATAATCAGGCGAGGCGTTGAGCAGCTTCTCCCAATCCATGCTGTGAACCGAGTCCTTACCAGCCGGCGGCCCCATGTAGAACTCGCTCTGCACGAACACGAATTCCTGGGCCGGAGGTCGAGGGGTGCCAGGATCGACGATCAACGCACCATACATCCCGTTACTGATGTGGGCCGCGACCGGAGCGGTGCCGCAGTGATACATGAAGGCTCCGGGTACCCGGGCCACAAATCGGAAATGAATGCTGTCTCCCGGCATCACGTTGCGATAGGCCCGGTCGGGGGCAATCTCGGCGGCGTGGAAATCCATTGAGTGGGGCATGATGGCCCCATTCACGAGGGTAAAGTCCAGCGTATCACCGACCCGCAACCGTAGCGTTGGCCCCGGGACCATCGAGTCGAAGGTCCAGGCATCGTAGACCACTCCGGGCGCGACTTCGTGCCGCACGTGGGCCGTGACGAACCGGACCTGCTGATGCCGCTGCTTCGAAGGTGGTGGAGCGTCGGCTGCCCGGTCGGGTGCCGTGAGCGGAGGGCCGATCGGAGCTTCGCCGTGCGATATCGCGGTGGGAGACTGCGTCGGGGCAGGAGTGGCCGGGGC
>DATIOP010000176.1:0-5862 GCA_035472975.1 Gemmatimonadales bacterium | reverse complement strand
GACTGGGCGAGGCCGAGAGTATGACATCGGCTCCCTGCACCGTCTCCACTGGATCCGCGTACGCGCGCAGCCCCTTCGCGAGGCGGCATCCCGGCAGGAACAACGTGTTCTCCTGCTGCCGGTTGATGGAGTCCACGACCTCGGCCTCGTAGGCCCAGAGCCGGACCGAGAGGCCCTTGCGAGCGAGGAGGTCGGCCAGCGTCGTGCCCCAGCTCCCTCCCCCCAAAACGCCAACGGCTGTCATCTGCGCGATGGAGCCGCATGGCCGCGACGGCCGAAGCGGCTTTCCGTCCCATTCAGCAATCGCTGAATGTTCGCGCGGTGCTTCCAGATCACAAAGAGCGCGACCGCAACGTCGAGTCCCAGCGCCGTGAGGGTCCGGCGGCCGGGATTGAGCAAGTAGTCCGCGGGAGGGAAAACCGCGGCGGCAGCGACCGAGCCCAGCGACACGTACCCGGTGGAACGCACCAGGACGAGCCAGACGATCAAAGCCACGCCGAGCGCCTCGGGTGCGAGCCCTAGCAGCATGCCCGCCGCCGTGGCGACTCCCTTCCCTCCCTTGAATCCCACGAACACCGAGTACACGTGCCCGACGACCGCCGTCACTCCGCACAGCGTCGGAAACAGCGTTACCCCGGGAAGCCTTGGTCCCAGCAGTAGCACCGGGATTGCGCCCTTCGCTACATCGATCAACCCGACCGGGACCGCGAATTTCCAGCCCAGCGTGCGATATAGATTTGTCGCGCCGAGATTTTTACTGCCGTGCTCTCGCAGATCGATGCCCCGAAACCACTTCGCCACCAGATAACTCGTGGGAACGGCTCCACACAGGTACGATCCCAGGAGAAGCAGTGCCCCGAGGCCGAGGTTCGCGTTCACCTGCGGCCTCGAGACGACCGGCGCTTGAACTTGAGGCGGACCGGTGCGCCGTCGAAGCCCCATGCTGCGCGGAACCCGTTCAGCAGGTAGCGCTGATAAGCCTCGGGGACATCGGCCGGCCGGTTGCAGACGATGGCGAACGCGGGCGGCCGGGTCCCGACTTGCGACGCGTACAGCAGCTTGACCTCCTCACCGGGCTTTTGCGGCGGCGCGTTTCGCTGGATGAGGTCTTCGAGAACCTGATTTACCTCGGCCGTCGCCACCCGGCGTTCCCGCGCTTCCGCCACTGCGATGATCAGGTCGGACAGTTTCGACACCCGTTGCCCGGTTTGGGCGGAGGTGTAAACGAACGGCACAAAGCTCAGGAAAGGTGCCTTTTCCGTCAGGAGATCCTGCCCCCGCTTCGCCGTGTTGGCATCCTTCTCAGGAATCAGATCCCACTTGTTCACAACGACGATCAGTCCGCAGCCCCGTTCCCACGCCTCGGTCGCGATACGGAGGTCCTGTACGTGCAGGCCGAGCGAGGCATCCACAACCAGGACACAGACATCGGCTCGATCAATCGCACGATGGGTTCGTAACGTCGAGTAGAACTCGAGGTCATCTTCTACTTTAGCGCGACGCCGTAACCCCGCTGTATCTATGAAGTTGAGCGTCTTGCCGTGATATCGCAAGGGGGAGTCGACAGAATCTCGGGTGGTTCCCGGATCTGGCGCAACCACATGTCGCTCTTCCCCGAGGAGTCGATTGATCAGGGAGGACTTCCCGACGTTGGGCCGCCCCACGACCGCAACCTGAATGGCGTCCTCGTCCTCGGCGGGATCCTTGGGCGGGAGCATGCCGACGACGGTATCGAGCATGTCGCCGCTGGACTTCCCTATCTGGGCGGAGACTGGGACGGGATCGCCCAAGCCCAGCTCGTAGAACTGGAGGTGGCCCGTGCTGGCGGGCAGGTCATCCATCTTGTTCACCACCACCAGAACAGGACGGCGCGAGCTTCGGAGCTGTGCGGCGATCTCTTGATCCACCGGATTGACCCCTTCTGCTCCATCAACCACCAGGACCACAAGGTCGGCGGCCTGTACTGCCGCCTGAACCTGACGGCGAATCGCGACGTCCATCGAGTCGGAGGAATGGGGTATCAATCCCCCGGTGTCTACGACCCAGAAGCGTCGTCCATTCCACTCGGCGTCGCCAAAATGGCGGTCACGAGTCGTCCCGGGGCGCTCGGAGACGATGGCCCGGCGCCCTCCAAGAACGCGGTTGAACAGGGTGGACTTGCCGACGTTGGGACGTCCGACGATTGCTACGGTAGGCTTGCTCACGCGGCCACGGGGGTATCGAGCGCGTCCGCGAAGAAATAGGAGGGTCGAATCTCCATCGGAGCGATCGCCGCGAGCGCTTCGAACGACAGGTCGTCCATGAAGAGGCCATCGTCATTGAGCGATTCGGCGGGGAGCAGCGCCAGATCAAAGCCCTTGCGATCGAGCAAGGCTTGCCGGAATGCCGCGCCCGGAAGCAGGCCAGCGCATGTCACGGAAGTGCCGAAGAGCGTGTTCTCCAGTACCAGCAGCTCGAACTCGGCACCCGTGTATTCGCGCAGCTGATCGATCACCTGGGGCAACAGCGCGCCCATGGAGGTGCCGGTAAGGACCGCGATTCGCTTCCCCTTCCAGCTCGCCAGGGCCTCCCGCTCTTCTCCGATTCGTTTCTGCAGATAGCGCACGGAGCCTACTCCATTCTCGACCTGCTCGAAGTCGCCGTAGACATCGGCCTTGGGAAGCTCAATCCCCGCGCGAAGGTAGAGCTCGTCCGCGCCGTAGGCCCAGGTTATTCCCCGCTCCGCCCTGGCGCGATCGGCCCAGGGCTCGAGCTGGCGGATAGCGGCGAGGCACTCCTCTTGAGTTGGTTCCCGCACCAGGCTGTGCTTGCTGAACTCGGTAAGCCCGACCGGCACAACCGAGACGTTGTGCACCACGCGGCCGAAGGCATAGAGATCGGAGAGACTCCGCTCGAGGACCTCACCGTCGTTTACCCCGGGAGACATCACTATCTGAGTGTGAAACTCAATGCCGTGCCCCGCGAAGTGGCGTAGTTGTTCCAGGACGTCAGGCGCCAGCGGGTTGCGAAGGAGATAGCGCCGAATGACGGGATCGGTTGCGTGAACCGACACGTAGAGCGGTGAGAGCCGGTATTCGATGATGCGCTGTACGTCCCACGGCTTCAGGTTCGTCAGCGTGGCGAAGTTTCCGTACTTGAAAGACAGGCGGTAATCGTCGTCGCGGATATAGAGGGTTTCCCGCAGTCCCTGAGGGAGGCCGTCCACGAAGCAGAAGTCGCATCGGTTGGCGCAGCGGCGGATCCGGGGCGGCTCCAGCGAGACTCCGAAGGGTATCCCCTCCCCGCGCTCGATCTCGTACTCGATCTCCTCTCCATCCGGCTGGCGGGCGTGGACCACGAACTCATCCTCGGCCGTAAGGAATTCCCAATCGAGGAAGTCCTCCAGCTCGCGGCCGTTGACGGACAGGAGCTCGGTGCCCGGCAGGAGCCCAAGCTCCGCGGCGATCGATCCGGGCTGGACGGCGGTGACTTTGACCATGAAAAACCGGGTACTCCTGGGCGGACCAGCGAAAAGAAGCGGTAAAAGGTGGCCCCTTAGGCGCCGGGATTCAAGACAGGAGGGAAACCAAAGGGGCGACGACCTGAAGGTCGCCGCCCCTGTGAAGGATCCAGACTCTACCCTACCAGCAGGCCGGTGCGCCCTCCATGGTAACCGCGGCGTTCGGCGAGTTGGCGATACCGCCAACGAACACGCCACAGGAGTTCGGCGTGGTGGCGGCAATCACGGGGTTGGTGATCGTCGCCTTGTAACCGGTCGCGCTGACATAAGTGAGCGTCAGGACGTTACCGCTGCTCGGCCCGAACTGGACCCTGCCGGCACCGCCGGTCGCGTTGACGGCGAGACCGCTCGTCGTACCGCCGGCGTAGTCGTTGTTGTCGAAGTAGAAGCCCTCTTCCGCGGTTACCAGATTCCGCAGGTCGGTCTTCATGCTCGCAACCACGGCCTTGTACTTCGTATTGGCAAACTTCGGGAGCGCGATAGTCGCGAGAATCCCGATGATCACAACTACGATCAAAAGCTCGATTAGGGTAAATCCCTTCCGCGTCATAACTCCCGTCCTTCCGGGGTGCGCTACGAGAGAAACTCCCAATGGCCTGGGGAAAGGCAACCCCTATGCCAATATTCGACATTAATCGTAAGTCTATATATCACAATAAGATGCAGTATCGCAACAGGAGCAAAAACCACAATCTTTCCGAAGTGAGGATCGGGCTTCTTGCATGACAAAAGCGCCGACCCGGAATCGGATCGGCGCCTGTTTGGGACCAGGATCACACGTCCCTAGTGGGGATGGCTCAGCGACCAGACGTAAGCAGCAACCGCTTTTACATCGTCATCGGAAATACTGGATCCGCCCTTCGGAGGCATCACTACCCCACTCTTCGATTCTTCCTTGGTAGTCCCCTTCATCACCTGCGCAACGATCTCATCGTAACTGCCCTTGCTGTGAATCCAGACGTCATCGGTGAGGTTAGGCCCCACCATGCCCTTGGCGTCGGCGCCGTGGCAGGCGTAGCAGAGACCGTCTTTATGGAAGATCCCGTTGCCCTTGTCGATGAGCTCCTGGGTGACTCCCTGAGGCTGCTCTGATTGAGCCCGAGCCGGGGTGGCCACGACCGCCAGCAAGATCGCAGCAGCGAGAGGCAAACGGCTGAGTGAATTCATCCGATCGACTCCAGTTTGTTGAGATGAGGGAAACGAATCTGCCGGGCGGCTGGGCAACATTCAAGCCCTGCCCGGAGGTAATGCCTAAGTCCTCACAGGGTCCGCCTTTGCGGTCGAAAACCCGAACCGCCGCTCCTGGCTGTCCTGACTCGCTGGCCGGACAGGCGTCGGTCATAGAGTTACAGCCCGGGGAAAAAAGAGGCCCCCGCGGCAGGTGGGCGGAGGCGTTGGTTCATAAGGTTAGAGCGGGCGACCGGACTCGAACCGGCGACGTCCAGCTTGGGAAGCTGGCATTCTACCAACTGAATTACGCCCGCAGTTCGAGAAATGTCGCCGTCGTTTCACAATCTTGTCAATGACTGGCGAAGGCAACGCCCCGGCGAGATTCCGCCGGGGCGCAAGGGTAGTTCGACGGGTTACTTCACCTTGTAGCGCCAAGCCTTGACTCCGTCGACCTTGCCGTCGACCTGAATTGGCTGAGTGGCACCGGGCTGCAGTGCAGGTATCGTCGTTTCCTGGGTGCCCACAACCGTTCCCTTCTCATCGAGGAACTCCACGACGATCGTTGTAGGAGCAGGAGGTATCACCTTGTTGGCCGAGTTGTGAGCCTCCCGCCCGGTCGCCTTCCCGGTGAGTGACACATTGGAACCAGCGACCTTCAACTTCTCGATTTCCACGTTGACCGGCAGGGCCTCACGCGCGGTGATCGCCTCGACGACCTTGTCGGTGTTCTTGGCGAACTTGTATCCCTGGGCGCGCATCGAGTACGCGTACTCACTCAGTGGTTCGAGGGCGATCAGACGCTCGGCCGACGACGCCAGATTGGCACCGTCCTGCATTGCCAGGTAGGCGTTGGCCTGGACGTAAATCGCGTCGCGCTGATTGGGGTTCATCTCAAGGACTTTGCTGAAGGTCTCGGCGGCTTCCTTGTAGTTCTTGTCGTTGTACTGCTTGGTCCCCAGGTCGATGAGATCGGCCTCGGTCAGACCTTCCCCGCCCTCTCCCACCCCCGCCCCAGCGGCGGCGCCGCCACCCGCGGCAACCAGCGCCTTCTCCAGTGCCTGGGCCTTGTCCGTCTGACCAGTTGCGCGGTAGGCGTTGGCCAAGGCCTTCTGGGCGCCCAAATCATCCGGCACCCGCTGCAGGTACTTCTCGAACATCGGGATCGCCTCGGCGGCCTTGCCGGCGTTGAGGAG
>DATIOP010000175.1:0-2809 GCA_035472975.1 Gemmatimonadales bacterium | reverse complement strand
GGTTTCCTGGTCGTCGTGGTGAAGCAGGACCCCCGCGATGTCCTCCAGAAGCTCCTCGGTTGGAAGGAGCTTGGCCCAGTCCGCTTCATCGTAGCGGTGAGCGAGGACGTCGATCTCTCCGAAGAGTGGAGTCTCCTCTGGGGCATCTTCACCCGGTTCGACCCGGGACGGGACATGATCTTCACCGCTCAGGAGTTCATCGGTGCCCGTCCGGTCTATCACGGGCCGATCGGTATCGACGCCACGTGGAAAGAGGGCTACCCTTTGCCGCTGGAAATGGATCCGGCAACAGTGAGTCTCGTGGATCGTCGTTGGGGGGAATACGGTCTGTAGCAACGTGGGAGCCTGACGATGGATCTGGGACTGCGGGGACGGGTTGCTCTCGTGTGCGGAGGATCGAGCGGGCTGGGCTACGCCGTCGCCGCGAGGTTGCTGGGGGAAGGAGTTCGCGTCGCCCTGAACGGGCGGGACCGGGCCAAGCTCGACCGCGCAGTCTCCCAACTCTCCTCGCTCGGTGAAGTACGTAGCTATCCCGCCGACGTAAGCCGTGCCTCCGAGTGCTCTGCCCTCGTTAACGGTGTCCACGAGAGCATGGGTGGCCCCGACATCGTGCTGTGCAATTCCGGCGGACCTTCACCGGGAGCATTCGAAGCGCACAACGAGGCAACTTGGCAAGCCGCGCTGGATACGAGTCTCCTGTCAGCCGTGCACTTGAGCCGTTCGGCCGTGCCTCACATGCGGGCCAAACGCTGGGGCAGAATCCTGTGCCTCACCTCCGTCGCGGCTCGGCAGCCTTCCTCCGCCCTGATTCTCTCGACTACTGCCCGGGCCGGAGTCCTCGGCTTTTCCAAGGCGCTCTCCGACGAGGTGGCCGCCGAGGGCATTACGGTCAATGTCCTCTGCCCGGGCCTGTTCGAGACCGATCGCCTCCGTGAGCTGGCCGAGGTTCGGGGTCGTAAGGATGGCCGACCGGTCGATCGCGTCCTGGCTGACATGGGAGAAAGCCTGCCGATCCGCCGGATCGGCACTCCCGACGAGTTCGCCGCTGCCGTTGTGTTCCTGGCCTCGGAGCCGGCCCGCTACATCACCGGGACGGTGCTGTCGGTGGACGGCGGGATGACGCGGTCAATCCTGTGAGGGGTCAGGTGTCAGGTTTCGGGGGAAGGGTTACTTTGCCCTCCCACTTGGGAGGCGATTCAGTCGCTGAACTGGGACCCTGATTCCTGACACCTGATCCCTGACCCCTGATACCTCAAGCAATGCGCGCCCTCGTCAAGCCAGCCCCAGGCCCCGGAATGGAGCTGCGCGATGTCCCGGTGCCCGAGTACGGACCGAGCGATGTGCTGATCAAGGTCCACCACGCCGGTGTCTGTGGGACCGACCTCCACATCTGGGAATGGGATGCCTGGGCTAGCGCGAGGCTCAAGCCTCCGGTCGTGATCGGTCACGAGTTCGCCGGGGAGGTCGCCAAGCTGGGGCGAGAAGCAGCTTCAGCCGGATTGCTCAAGCCGGGCGACCTCGTGACCGCCGAAGGCCACATAGTGTGCGGACACTGTCTCCAGTGCCGAATCGGTGAAGCCCACCTCTGTCGGCGCACCCAGATCATTGGCGTGGATCGAGATGGGGCGTTCGCTGAGTACATCGCGATGCCCGCCGCGAATGTCATGAAGCTGGACGGAATTCCGACCGAGGTCGGCGCAATCATGGACCCGACCGGAAACGCGGTGCACACCGTCCTCGAAGGCGGAATGGTGGCCGGAAGCCGGGTCTTGGTGCTCGGCTGCGGGCCGATCGGGTGTTTCGCCGTGGGCGTCGCGCGAGCCGCAGGAGCCGCTCTGGTCATCGCCAGCGACTTCAACTCCCGTCGGCTGGAGCTGGCCCGGGTCATGGGCGCCCATGTCACCCTCAATCCAGGGTCGGACGATGTCGTGGCCCGGGTTAAGGAGCTCACCGATGGGGACGGGGTAGACCTGGTCTGCGAAATGAGCGGCCACCCCTCGGGCCACGCCCAGGCCTTTGCCGCGGCGCGACTCGGTGGGCGCGTCAACCTGCTGGGCACACCGAGCAAGACCACCGAAGTGGATTTCGCCCGCGACGTGATCTTCAAAGGGCTCACCCTCTACGGTGTAACCGGGCGGCGCATGTATGAGACCTGGGACGTGATGCGGCGTTTGGTACGGTCCGGCCAGCTCGATCCCCGCCCGGTCATCACCCATCGCTTCAGCCTGGATCGGATGGCGGAGGCAATCCAGGTCATTAAAGACGGCCAGGCCGGTAAAGTGATCCTGGAGATCGGCGCATGAAATCACCGCTCGATTCCCGCATCGAGGCGGAGCTCGACCAGTTTCGTCGCGACGGGGTCTATAAGCACCTGAACTACATCGAGAGCCCGCAAGCACCCCGCGTCAGAATGGAAGGACGCGGCGAAGTCATCGTGCTCTCCTCCAACAACTATCTGGGCCTCAGCGACGAGCCCGAGGTCGTGGCGGCCGGGCAGGCTGCGCTCGACCACTACGGCGCCGGTACCGCCTCGGTTCGCTTCATATGCGGGACGTTCACCGTACACCGGGAATTGGAGGCCGCCTGCGCCCGGCTGGTAGGGACTGCCGCCTCCCTCAGCTTCGTGAGCTGCTGGAACGCCAATGAGGCCGTGCCGGCAACGCTCCTCGGCGAAGAAGACATCGTCATCAGCGACCAGCTCAACCACGCCTCCATCATCGATGGGGTGCGTCTCGCCAAGGCGATCACCCGGTGTCAGACCGCGGTCTACAAGCACGCCGACATGACCGACCTGGAGGAGAAACTCTCC
>DATIOP010000174.1:0-8724 GCA_035472975.1 Gemmatimonadales bacterium | reverse complement strand
GCCTTCGCGTTCAAGGGCCAGAATCAGGATATCCGCAAGGTCGGCGAGCAACTCGGTGTGAGCACCGTGCTCGAGGGCAGCGTGCGGAAGGCCGGCACCAAGCTCCGGATCACCGCGCAGCTCATCAACGTGGCGGACGGCTACCACCTCTGGTCGGACCGCTTCGATCGCGAAATGGAGGATGTGTTCGCGATCCAGGACGAGATTGCTCAAAGCATCGTGCGGGCGCTGCGGGTGATGCTGAGCGAGGACGAAAAGCGGGCAATCGGACAGGTCCCCGCTCCCGACCTCCAGGCCTACGAGTATTACCTGCGGGGACGGCAGGTTTTTCACCAGTTCCGCCGGACCAGCATTCAGTTCGCCCGCCGGATGTTCGAGCGTGCCAAGGAAATCGATCCGAACTACGCCACGGCCTACGCCGGAGCCGCCGACTGCTGCTCGGTGCTCTACATGTATTGGGACGGCAGCCACGCCAACCTCGAGAATGCCGACGCGTACAGCAAGAAGGCCCTCGAGCTGGGGCCGGAGCTGGCGGAGGCCCACGTGGCCCGCGGCCTGGCGGTGTCGCTGAGCGAGCGTTATCCGGAGGCGGAGCGGGAATTCGCGACGGCGATACGCCTCAATCCGAAGCTGTTTGAGGCCCACTATTTCTTCGCGCGGGCGCTGTTTCAGCAGGGGAAGTACGCCGACGCGGTGCGGGAGTACCAGGAGGCATCGCGGGCGCGGCCCGAGGACTACCAGTCGAGGCTGCTGTGTGTGACGGTACTCCGGAGCCTCGGCCGCATGGCGGACGCCGAGGCCACCATGCGAAACGGCGTCGAGGTCGCGGAGAAACATCTGGAACTCAATCCAGAGGACGTCCGGGCCTATTGTCTCGGTGCCGGAGGCCTCATGCAACTCGGCGAGCGGGACCGGGCACTCGAATGGGCCCGCCGGGGGCTGGAACTGGCTCCGGAAGATTCGTCGGTGCTCTATAACGTCGCCTGCGTGTACTCCCTCGGTGGACTGACAGACCAGGCCCTCGAGTGTCTCGATCAGGCGGTGCAGAACGGCTTCGGCCATCGCGCCTGGCTGGAGAACGATTCGGACCTGGACTCACTGCGCGCGGATCCCCGATTCACAGCACTGCTCGCCAAGCTCTGAGCGCATGACGCCTATCTCTGACCGTTTGCGGAGCGCCCTTGCAGACCGCTATGCGGTCGATCGGGAGGTTGGCCGGGGCGGCATGGCCACGGTCTACCTTGCGCACGATCTCAAGCACGATCGCCAGGTCGCCCTGAAGGTTCTGCACCCCGAGCTCGCCGCGAGTCTCGGTCCCGAGCGCTTCCTCCGCGAGATCAAGGTGGCCGCGAGGCTCAACCATCCTCATATCGTCCCGCTCCACGATTCGGGGCAGGCCGGGGACCTGCTCTATTACGTGATGCCGTACGTCGATGGCGAATCGCTACGCCAGCGGCTGATCCGGGAGAAGCGGCTGACGCTCGACGAGGCGCTGGAAATTGCGCGCGACGTCGCCGCGGCACTCGACTACGCTCACCGGCAGGGCGTCGTTCACCGGGACATCAAGCCCGAGAATGTCATGATGCACGAGGGCGAAGCATTGGTGACCGACTTCGGCATCGCGAAGGCCGTGACGGCTGCCGCCAACGACAATCTGACCCAGACCGGCAGCGCGGTGGGAACCCCGGCGTACATGAGCCCGGAACAGGCCGCGGGCGAGTCTGAGCTCGATGGCCGGAGCGATGTCTACAGCCTCGGTTGCATGGTCTATGAGATGCTGTCCGGCTCGGCGCCGTTCACCGGTTCTACTGCTCAGGCCGTCATCACCAAACGCTTCACCGAGACGCCTCCTTCGATCCGCGCCGCTCGTTCCAGCATCCCCGAAACGGTGGACACCGCGGTGTCGAGGTCTCTCGCCAGGGTGCCGGCCGAGCGATACGCGACCGCCGCACAGTTCGGGCAGGCGCTCGCGATTCACGGATCTACTCCCCCCGGTCATCAGCCAACAACCGTGGTTCCACAAACCGCTCCCGCCGCCAAGTCGATCGCCGTGCTCCCCTTCGCCGACATGAGTTCGGGACGGGACCAGGAATATTTCTGCGAGGGGATGGCGGACGAGATCATCAACGCCCTTAGCAAGATCCAGGCGCTCCAGGTTGCCTCGCGCACCTCGGCCTTTGCCTTCAAAGGCAAGAACGAGGATATCGGGGAGATCGGCCGAAAGCTCAAAGTCGCGACAGTGCTGGAAGGCAGTGTGAGGAAGGCCGGGAATAAGCTCCGGGTGACGGCCCAGCTGGTCAACGTCTCAGACGGCTATCACCTCTGGTCCGAACGGTACGACCGCGAGATGGAAGACGTCTTCGCGATTCAGGACGAAATTGCCCAGAGCATCGTGAAAGCATTGCGCGTGGTCTTGAGCGAAGATGAAAAGCGCGCGATCGAAATCGCTCCCATCGCGAACATCGAGGCTTACGAGTACTACCTCCGGGGCCGCCAGTTCTTCCACCAATTCCGGCGCACGGGGATTCAGTTTGCCCGCCGCATGTTCGAACGGGCGATGGAGATCGATCCGAAGTTCGTTCTTGCCTATGCCGGCGCGGCCGACTGCTGCTCGTTCCTCTACATGTACTGGGACGCCAGCAAGGCCAACCTGGAAGGAGCCGATAGTTACAGCCGCAAGGCGCTGGAATTGAATCCCGACCAGGCCGAGGCCCATGCGTCGCGCGGCTTGGCGGTGTCACTCAGCAAGCGCTACGACGAGGCAGAACGGGAGTTCGCCACTGCCATTCGGCTGAATCCCAAGCTGTATGAGGCGCACTACTTCTTCGGCCGTGCCACCCAGCAACAGGGCAAGTACGAGGACGCGATCCGCCACTTCGAGGAAGCCAGCCGGGTCCGTCCGGAGGACTACCAGTCCGCCATGCTTGCGTCTCTGCCGTACGAGGCGCTGGGTCGCAACGCGGAAGGGCACGCCTCTCTCCGACGCGGATTACTGCTGGCCGAGAAGCACCTCGAGCTCAACCCGGATGACGTTCGCGCACTCTACCTCGCGGGCATCGCCCTCATCCAGCTGGGCGACCGGGAGCGTGCCTTGGAACTCACCTCCCGGGCGCGAGGCATCGATTCCGAAGATTCAGGCGTCCTCTACAACGTCGCGTGCGTATACGCCCTCTCGAACCAGCCGGAAGAGGCGTTCGCGTGCCTCGACAAGGCGATCACCAACGGCTTCGGTCACCGCGAGTGGCTGGAGAACGATTCCGACCTCGTCAGCCTCCGTGCGGATCCCCGTTTCGAGGCGTTGCTCAAGCGACTGTAAGCGCCCCCTCCGGGTCCCCACATGATTCGGACCTAGGGCAGCGAATTCATGGACCAGCCAGCGCAGACTCCCCGACCGGTAACGGTTCGCTGTCCCTTCTGCACGACGCTCAACCGGGTCGATCTCAATCGGCTGTCCAGCGGGCCCAAGTGTGCCAACTGCGGTCGCCCGCTCAGGCTGGACCGTCCTCTTACCACGACCGAGGAGGACTTCGATCAGACGATCAAGACCGCATCGGTTCCCGTTCTGGTGGATTTCCACGCCGACTGGTGCGGTCCCTGCAAGGTCTCCGCTCCTCACGTTGACGCCGTTGCGGGCGAGCACGCCGGCGAGCTGTTGGTCCTCAAGGTCGACACCGACCAGAATCCCGGTATTGCCCAACGCTTCAACATCCGGGGGATTCCGGCCTTTCTGGTCTTCCGGAACGGGCAGGAGACGAGGCGTCACGTCGGAATCGCCGACACCAAGGTGCTGACCGCGCTGGTCGGGCTATGAGCGGAATCCAGGAGCATCACCTGCCGGTGCAGCGCACCGCTCGTTTCTACAGCCTCGGTCCCTGGCAGTCGGTCTCTCAGGTTTGGATCGTGTTGCACGGACATTCGCAGCTCGCTCGCGTCCTCCTGCACGACGTCGCCCCACTGGACAATGGCCGCCGCCTGATCGTGGCGCCCGAAGCGCTCTCCCGTTTCTATCTCGACACCAACTCGCAGGGACGGCACAGTCACAAGGTCGGTGCCACCTGGATGACGCGAGAGGATCGCGACGCCGAGATCGCCGACTATGTCGGCTACCTGGATCACTTGGTCGGGCACGTGGAGGAGCGGCTCGGTGAGCTTCCGGAGGACGTCCGGGTGCTCGGCTTCTCTCAAGGAGGGGCGACGGCGGCACGCTGGGTTGAACGGGGCAAACGGGCGGCTCCGAATCTGATCCTATGGGGAAGCATGTTTCCTGAGGACGTTCTCACTGGTCTGGGAGACTCTCGCTGGCACGACCGAAGTGTGACCCTGGTGCGGGGCCAGGACGACGTGCTGGTGTCTCCTGATCTGCACGCCGCGCAGCTGAAGGATCTCGAGCGGCACGGTATCCGCTGCCGGCAACGCTCCTTCGCCGGCGGGCACCGGCTCGACGCCCCAACCCTCCTCGCCCTGGCCGACGAACCGCGATTCTGAGCATGTTGCTCGGCCATTCCTTCTCCATTATATTCGACATCGAACTATCCGATATGGATCAATATGGCAGCGGCACCGTCGCCCGGAACGGCCCGGGCGCTGGACACGTTCGTCAAGCTGCGCCGCGCCGTGAACGCGATCGGCGCACGTCTCAATCCGGCGCTGCTCAAGGAACACCGGCTCACGGAGACTCAGTTCGGCGTGCTCGAGGCTCTGCACCACAAGGGGCCGATGGCTCAGGCCCGTCTCTGTGAGAAACTGCTGGTGAGCGGCAGCAACCTCACGACGGTCGTGGACAACCTCGAGCGGCGCAGCTACGTGCGTCGGTTAGCCGATCCGGATGACCGCAGGGCTCACCGGGTCGAGCTGACTCCCACCGGGCGGCAGATCATCTCCCGCGCGTTCCCCGGTCATGCCACCCGCATCACCGAGGTGCTCCGGCATCTCACCCGGGCAGAGCAAGCCGAGTTGGGCCGGTTATGCCGCAAGCTGGGACGCGCGGTCGCCGGCACGGTCTGAAAGGACGGTAATCATGGATTCAGGAGGACGTATGGCTCCCACTGCACTAGGTATTCACCACATCACCGCGATCGCGGGAGATCCCCAGCGCAATCTCGATTTCTACGCGGGGTTCCTCGGGCTGCGGCTGGTGAAGCGGACGGTGAATTTCGACGATCCCGGCACCTACCACTTCTACTTCGGCGACGAGATCGGCCGGCCCGGGAGTCTGTTGACCTTCTTCCCGTGGGCGGGGGCTTTCCGCGGCAGGATTGGCAGCGGAGAAGTGGGCGTCGTCTCTTTTACGGTACCGGCCGGAGCGCTCGACTTCTGGCGGGACCGTGTGGCGCAGCACAAGCTTCGGGCGCTCGAAGTACCGGCCCGTTTCGGAGAGCAGGCCATCGGGTTTGTAGATCCGGACGGACTCCGCCTCGAGCTCATCGCGTCCAACCGCGCCCCTTCCACCGGGGTCTGGTCCGATTCGATCGTGCCGGCGCAATACGCGGTTCGCGGCATTCACTCGGCCACCCTCACGCTGACGAGCATCGACCAGACGGCTGCGCTGCTCACCGAGACGCTGGGATTCCGGTCCGTTGGGGCGGAAGACAACCGCCACCGGTTCGAGGCCGGGGCAGGGGGTCCGGGAGCGGTCGTTGACCTCCGGGTGGAACCGGATGCGCCCCACGCGGTGAACGGGGTGGGTTCGGTGCATCACATTGCATGGCGGGCGTCGGGTGAGAGCGAGCAATCCGGCTTGCGAGATATCCTGCTGCGGCGGGGTGTTCCTGCGACTCCGGTGGTTGACCGGCAGTATTTTCGCTCGATCTACTTCCGCGAGCCGGGAGGAGTCCTTTTCGAAGTGGCCACGGATGGTCCCGGGTTCCTGATCGACGAGCCGGTCGAGTCCCTGGGTGAAGCCCTCAAACTGCCGGCTCAGTACGAGCGCAACCGGCAGAATCTCGAGGCCATCCTGCCTCCACTCGTAATTCCCCAGCACGGGGTCCCGGCGGCATCATGATCGAGAGCTTCGTGCACCGATTCGTGCCCGGTGCTTCGGGAGATCCGCGCACTCTGCTCCTGCTGCACGGAACAGGCGGCAATGAGGACTCGATGCTCCCTTTGGCCGCGTCTCTCGCTCCGGGAGCCGCGGTGCTTAGCCCGCGCGGGCGGGTGCTGGAGAGGGGCATGCCCCGCTTCTTTCGTCGCCTGGCGGAAGGTGTGTTCGACATACCGGACTTGATTGCGAGGACCGGGGAACTGGCCACCTTCGTTGAGGAAGCTGTGGCTCGCTACCACCTCGATTCGGATGCCATCACCGCGGTCGGCTTTTCCAACGGAGCGAATATCGCGGCGAGCCTGCTGCTTCTCCGTCCCGGTCTGCTCAAAGGAGCGGTGTTGTTCCGGGCGATGGTTCCTCTCGAGCCGGAGCAACGACCTGCACTCAGTGGAACCCGGGTCCTGCTCTCCGAAGGTAGATTCGATCCCCTGGTTCCCCTGTCCAACGCCGAGCGCCTTGCCGAGCTGTTCCGCAGTGGCGGGGCAAACGTCACGCTCAACTGGTGGGACGCGGGGCACGAATTGGCTCGGGGTGAGGTTGAGCGGGCCGCGGAATGGCTGGAGGGCGCCGAGCGAGTCGCTGGCTGAACAAGGGAGGCTGATGGAGACTCACATCCTGGTTACGGGAGCTACCGGCAACGCGGGTCTCCCGGCAGTGCGGGAACTGGTGAGCCGTGGACTGAAGGTTCGCGCCTTGACCAGAGATCCGAGTCGGGCCGCCAAGTTGCGGCTCTCCGGCGTCGAGGTCATCGGTGGAGATCTGGGTCGGCCGGTATCCGTCAACAACGCCATTCGTGATATCACCCACGTACTGCTGATCAGCCCGGTAGACAATCGGATGGTCGAGATGCAGGAGGCGGTGGTGGATGCGGCCCGACGAGCGGGCGTGAAGCATGTCGTGAAGCTCTCGGTGCTGGGTGCCGCGGCCGATGCGCCGGTCACCATGTTCCGGTGGCACCGTGAAATCGAAGAACAGCTCGAGCGCTCGGGTCTGGCCTGGACCCATCTGCGGTGCGCCTTCTTCATGCAAAACACTCTCGGTTTTGGCCCGACCATTCGCAGTCAAGGCGCATTTTTCGCCTGTATGAAGCGAGGCCGCGCGGCGATGGTTGATGTGCGGGATGTGGCGCGAGCCGCCGTGGCAGTTCTCACCGGAAAGGGTCACGAGGGGAAGGCATACGAACTGACGGGTCCCGAAGCGTTGTCGCTGCACGACGTGGCCGACCGGATCGGGGCTGTGTTGCGTCAGCAGGTATTGTACGTGGATCAGCCGCCGGCCAAGGTAATCAGCGCCCTGCTCGGCAATGAGGTGCCGGACTGGCTGGCCAGGGATCTCGTCGCTCTATACGAGTATCTGGCTCAGGGGAAAATGACCCAGGTCAGCCGGGACATTGCCACGCTAACCGGGAGCCCAGCGGCCAATTTTGATCGTTTTGCCGAGGACTACGTCGGTCAGTTTCGCGGCATGTAGCGTCTCCCACCGCCTCCATTTTGCCCGCAAGAAACGGATGGCCCTCCCGGGGCCAAGTCGCCATTTTGCAACCCGGGAGAATAATGATGACCCCCATGCTCGATACCGAAAAAGCCTGGCACGCCGTGCAGACCCGGGACCGTCGTGCGGACGGAACTTTCGTTTACGCGGTGCGGTCCACCGGCATCTACTGCCGGCCGTCGTGTCCCTCCCGCCGGCCCGCTCGCCGGAATGTCAGGTTCTACCGGGATCCTGCCGGGGCGGAGTTGGAGGGATTCCGGCCCTGCCGTAGATGCGGCGAGGCAGTGGCTCCTCAGCGGAGACGTGATCTCGAGCTGGTCCGGAGGGTTTGTGAGGTCCTCGGCGACAACGGTGCTGAGGCGATGCCGCTGAATCGTCTCGCGGCCGCCTGCCGAACCAGCCCGTTCGCGCTTCGGCGGACCTTCAAGCGGGTGACGGGTGTCTCGCCCCGGGCCTATGCCGAGGCGCTGAGATTCAGAAGGTTGAAACGGGCATTGCGAAAGGAACGGACAGTGAGTGCAGCGACTTTTGTAGCCGGATTTGGATCCAGCAGCCGGCTCTATGAGCGGGCAGCCGACCGCCTCGGCATGACGCCGGCAGCGTACCGCCTCGGGGCAACTGGCACCGAGATCCGGTACAGCCTCATTTCGACAACGTTGGGTACGGCCCTGGTCGGGGCAACCCAGCGCGGGGTTTGCGCGGTCAAGCTTGGCTCCTCAGGCGCCGAATTGGAGCGGGACCTTCGCGCCGAATTTCCCGGGGCAATCTTTAATCGGGACGACGCCGAGCTCGAGACCATCTCTCGCCGGGTGGCCAAGGTCATCGACGGAGCTGGAGCGGATCCCGAGTTACCGCTGGACATTCAGGGGACCGCTTTTCAGGCCCGGGTCTGGCGCGCCTTGACCCGGATTCCGCAGGGAGAAACCCGGACCTACACCGAGGTGGCGCAGAGCATCGGGCGCCCGAGTGCCGTTCGAGCGGTCGCAAGCGCGTGTGCGGCGAATCATCTCGCGGTGCTCATCCCTTGTCATCGCGTGGTTCGGAGCGACGGCGGAATGGGCGGATATCGCTGGGGAGAAGACCGGAAGCGCGCGTTACTTGAACGGGAGCGGCACGCCTAAGTTCGATAAGAGAAGTCGTTCCTAATCCTCCCGGCGGCGAAATCTTTCGATTTCCCGCCGGTCGCGCTTGGT
>DATIOP010000173.1:0-7391 GCA_035472975.1 Gemmatimonadales bacterium | reverse complement strand
CGCGGTGAGCGGAGTGGAAAAAGTCACGTCGCTCAGACCCTGGGTTCGATCAGTCCGAGTCGCCACTTCGCGGTTACTCGCGCCACGAGGTCGGAGGCGCCGTCCCGAATCTCCCCAATCGCATCGTGATCCATGGATCCGGAGACCACGGGAATCGCGGTCCGGCATTCGGCGATCAGCGTGCCGCGTGCCTTCTTCATGTATTCGACGGAAAGCCCGGTGAGGATTCCGCGGACATTTCCGGGCATGCCTACCAGCGTTGCGAGTCCCGTCGTCAGCTCACCAAGGTTGGCCAGTGCGATGGCGTGAACTGAACGAAGATGATTCCGGACTTTTCGGCGATCACGCAATTCGACTCGCGCGTAACCGGGTTCGAGTGCCCGAATGTGAGCCCCGATGCTACCAGAATAGGGGACCATGAAACCCAATGCGCGACTGAACATCCAGCTGCCGCCCGGAAGTGGGCGGAGCTTGGTCCAGAGGTCTGCCAGGCCGGCGCCGGATGACAACGACTTCGGGGGCATACAGATAGTCTATCCCTTGTCGGGCATCGGGGGCAGGGAAAGTTCCGCTTTGACACTTGTCGTTGCACGGCCTCGTAGGACCGCCCACTCGGAGACCGATCAGCCTGCTCTTGACAGATTGACTACTACTGTAATATTACAGCTGTAGTTAAAGCCAAAACCCTGAGGGGATATGCCCGAGACTCATCAGCTGACTGATCTTCAGATCGCCATCATGCGGATTCTCTGGGAACGGAGAGAAGCGACGGTGGCCGAGATCGCGGACGCGCTCCGGGACGAGCGAGGACTGGCACAGACCACGATCGCTACCCTACTTTCGCGGTTGGAACGCCGCGGTGTCGTCTCCCACCGGACCCGAGCCCGCCAGTTCGTCTATGCTCCGCTGGTCACCGAATCGGAAGTTCAGCGGTCGATGGTCACCGAGCTTACCGAGCGGCTCTTCGATGGCGACGTCGCCGCGCTGATGACCCACCTGCTTTCCGCCCGCGAAGTCAGTTCGGGCGATCTTGAACGCATCAAAGAGTTGATAGCGGAACACGAAGCCGGCACTGAGGGACCCCGCCATGACTGAACACATCGCTTCCTGGCTATTCACTTACGCGCTCCACAGCACCGTCCTCCTGGCCGCCGCGTGGCTGGTCACCTGGCGCCTGGTACGGTCTCATGATGTGCGCGACGTGATCTGGAAATCTGCTCTCGTGGGGTCGCTCATCACGGCCACACTTCAGGCTGGTTTGGGGTTTGTGCCCGTCGGCGGGCTGGTTTCAATCGTAGGTATCGGTGCCGCTCCGGCTGAAAAGCACGCCACCGCTCCAGTGAAAGCCGATCGGACGGTGAGCCCCACAGTAGAAACGAAAGCGACCGACGAGATCCCGGTCACTGGGCCTCTCTTCAACGCCGCCAAGGGAACCTCGACGCCGACGGTTCCCGCGGAGGCGGCGATGCAACCGGTATCCGAGCAGGTTAATCGCGCGCAGCCGTTCGCGCTGATCGCCTGGGCAGTGAGTGCCGGCCTGCTGTTGATCCTGTACGGCGCCAACCGGCTTCGGCTCTTCTACCGGCTGGGTTCCCGCCGGCCGATCGACGATCCGCGTCTGGCACTGGTGCTCAACCGGCTGCGGGTCGATGCCGGAATCCGTCGCAGCGTCAGCCTGACTGCAGCTCCCGGTCTCTCCAGCCCCGTGGCGTTGGGTAGCTCCGAAATCGCCCTGCCTGAAGCGGCGCTGACCGAGTTGGGGCCCGACGCGCAGGAGAGTATGCTGGCGCACGAGCTGGCCCACCTCGCCCGGCGCGATCCGCAGTGGCTCACCCTGGGCTGTATCATCGAGCGGGTCTTCTTCTTCCAGCCGCTCAACCGGCTGGCTCGGCTCCGGATTCAGGAAGCGGCGGAATTCCTCTGCGACGACTGGGCGGCACGCCGGACAGGGTCCGGACTGGTACTCGCCAAGTGCCTGGTGAAGGTCGCCGAATGGATCGATACCTCACCCCAGCCGGTGCCGCTGTCGGCCATGGCCGAGCGTCGCAGCCAGTTGGTTTCCCGTATTCACCGTCTCATCGAGAATCACGCAATGCGCCCACAGCCTCGCCGGTTCTGGTTGATCCCTGCTGCGGTGGCCCTGGTCCTCATCACGGCGTTCTCGGTGCCGGGGATTTCGGCCGTCCCGACGGACGTGCAGCAGGAGGAGGATTCCAAGGCCGTCGTGTCGGACACTGGTGAGCGTTCGATGCAGTTCTCGCTGAGCAAGATGCACATTCACACCAGAGAGATCGAGCGGCGCGCGATGCGGCAGGTGAAGGCCGCGATGGCTGGGACGTCGATACGGGCGATGCCTGCGCTGGATCCGGCGCCGGCTGTGAAGGTTGATCTGCACGGGGTCATGGCGGGTGTCGATTTCAAGGGAAAGCACGCGGGTGACACAACCAACACCGCAGTGCCCGCTCTTATCGCGGCCCTCAAGGACACCGATGTGAAAGTGCGCCGTGCCGCGGCCTCCTCGCTCGGCAACCTCGAGGATCCCCGGTCGGTCCCAGCGTTGATCGAGGCCCTGCGAGACACGGACAGCGAGGTTCGCGCCTGCGCCGCGGATGCGCTGGGGAACATGGAAGATCCGCGCGCCATCCCCGGGCTGACTGCGGCGATCAAGGATAGCTCTCCCGAAGTGCGCCGTCGCGCGATCTCCGCCATCAGCAACATGGAGGGCGGGAACAAGCCGGTGGATGCTTTCATCGTGGCGCTGTCGGACAGCAATGCGGAAGTGCGCGAGGCGGCGGTCGAAGCGCTCAGCGATGTGCAGGACAAGCGGGCGGTCCGTCCCCTGATCAAGCTGCTGTCGGATCCTTCGGCTGACGTGCGGCACCAGACGGCCCACGCGTTGGGCAACCTGGAAGACCCTGCGGCGGCTGAACCGCTCGCCGCGGCACTGCGCGACTCGGATGCCGACGTTCGGAGTGCTGCGGCCCAGTCTCTGTCCCAGCTCGGTCTCACGACTGCTCCCGCGGCTCTGATCGAAGCCACCAAGGACAAGAACCCTGACGTCCGGCAGAACGCGGTCCAGGCGCTGGGCCAGATTCGGGACCCCAAGTCCGTCCCGACGCTGCGCGTCGCATTGAATGACTCGAACGCCGACGTCCGCGATGCCGCGATCGACGCCCTGAGTGAAGTTCGGGATTCGTCGGCGCTGGATGCCTTGGTCGCCGCACTCAAGTCGAGCGACCCCAACGTCAGAAGGCAGGCGGCTGAGGCGCTGGGGCAGAGAGATGAGTCGAATTGAAGATTGAAGATTTCAGATTGCAGATTGAACAGCTAACAGCTAATAGCTAAGAGATAAGAGCTGTGGCTCAACCGAGGGCTTCATGAAGCTATTCTTCCTTGCAGCAACCGGAGTCGTCACGCTCGGCGCGGGAGTTGGGGCCGTGAGCAGCGGGCACTCGCCGGATCATTCCAATCGGCCGGGGCCGGATTCCGCCGCGGTGGTGCGAATGTTTGGCGCATTGGGCAGTGCCGATCCTGTGGTGTGCGAATTCACCGCCGATCAGATGCGCAATGGCTGGAGCTGGAGTAGTGACGCAAGCCAGATTGCGGCTTTGCGGGATCACACCGCAGACGACCGCGCCGTCAAAGACATGTTCAACCAGGATGTGAAGGACCCCAAGGCGATCCGGGTACTGGGGAGTCATTTATCCGACCCGAATCCCTGTCTGCGCCGCACCGCGGCTCAGCTCCTGGGTGGCAGCAACAGCGACGAGGCGGTACGGACGCTCCGAGAGGCAATGAAGAGCTCCGACGGCAAGCTTCGCGAAGCGGCGGTACTGGGTCTGGGGCACGCGGAAGACATGGGCTCGTTTGACGCCCTGACAAAGTCGTTGCGCGATTCCGATGGCGATGTGGCCCGCATGTCGGCCTGGGCGCTCGGTGAAATCGAAGATTCCAAGGCCATCCCGCCTCTGGTCGATGCGCTCAAGACCCAGAACGCCGGTCTCCGTTATGCCGCGATATGGGCGCTCGGACAGATCGAAGATCCGAAGGCGGTGGATCCGCTCCTTCCAATGCTCAAGTCTCAGGACACCGAAACCCGCAGATTGGCGGCGGAGGCGTTGGGAGACATCGAAGACGCACGGGCAACCGGTGGTCTCACGGCGATCCTTGGAGACCCCGATGTCGAAGTGCGCCTCGCCGTGGTCCGGGCCCTGGGAGACATCGAAGACAAGAAGGCCACCCGGCCCCTGCTCAAGCTCCTTAACGATTCAGATTCCGAGGTACGCCGGGCTACCGCCGAAGCGCTGGGCAATATCGAGGATCCGGCGGCAGCCGATGCTCTGGGAGGAGCATTGAACGATTCCGACAAAGAAGTACGTCGGGCCGCGGTCGAGGCGTTGGGGAACCTCGATGACCTGAATCGGGCTCCGCCGGCTTTGATTGCCGCGCTCAAGGATTCCGATTGGGAGATCCGGGAAAAGGCGGCCGAGTCGCTTGGCAACATCGGTGATGCGGCGGCCGTACCTGGGCTGGGTGCTGCGATCCACGACGAGCGGGTCGAGGTACGCCGGAAGGTGATCGAGGCCCTCGGCCAGATGGAAGACGCGCGAGTGACGAATTACCTGGTTACGGCCATCAAGGATGATGACGCCGAGGTGAGGAAAGCAGCCGCGGAGGCGCTGGGCGAGCACAAGGAGTAGTTCTTCCCGCCGTGAAGTATCGAGACCCGGGCCTCACGTCATGGGCCCGGGTTTTCTAATTGGGAGATCCTGCGCCGAGTCCGCGCCAGCGTGACGGAGCTGTGATCTGCTGGTATGATATCTGGTCATGTCCTCGCCTCCTCCCCTTCGGCTGATCACGTTTGGGGCGCCTACCGCCCGGCTCTCCGGCGAGGTGCCTCCCCCCGATGTCTTGTGGCGGAAACACCTGGCACTGCTGATCTACCTGGCGCTTTCCCCCGGGATGACGCGAAGCCGCGAACACCTGCTCGGCCTCCTCTGGCCGGATAAAGACGACGCGAAGGCCCGTCACTCTCTGAACGAGGCGCTGCGTCGGCTGCGAGTGAGTCTGGGGTCCGAACGGATCATCACGGAGACCGACTCGGTAAGACTGGCGCCTGGCAATCTTGAGATCGATGCTCTGGTCGTGTCTGGTGCTGCCAGACCGAGCGGGGTCTTCCTCGAGGGATTTACTCTCGATGATGCCCCCGCATTCGAGGAGTGGGCGGAGTCGGCGCGGACCCGCTTCCGGACGCAAGCAACGCACTCCTTCCTGGAGGCCGCTCAGGAGCTTCTCGCCCTGAGCAAGACCATGGAGGCATTAGAGGCCGCCCGTCACGCACTCGGCCTGGACCGGTTCTCGGAACCGGCCGCCCGTCTCGCAATGCGAGCCGCGGCCCTGGGTGGGGATGCCTCCGGTGCCCTGCGGGAGTTTCATCGTTTTGCCGAAGGCCTGGGGGAGTTGGGGGAGCGGCCGAGTCCCGAACTCTCTGCGTTGGCCCAGCGAATCCGCGAGGGGCGATGGCTTGACTCCGCGGGGAAACCGGTCGACGAGCCGCAGCTGGTGGGGCGGGCCGGGACACTGCAGGAGCTGGCGCGTTGGCTCGCTCCGGGGTCGCGCGGAGGGACGCTTCTTTTCGAGGGCCATCCGGGGATCGGAAAGACCCGGTTGTTCAGCGAAACGATATTGCGCCTGGCGCTCGAGGGTGCCACCACGTGCGTTACCCGCCCGATCGAGGCGGACCAGACCATACCGTGGAGCACTCTCAGGAGCGTGGTCCGGCGGGGATTGCTGAGCGCGCCGGGACTCGCCGCCACTGATCCCGGCGCCCTGGCGGTTCTCGCCGCGGTGGTTCCCGAGCTTGCCTCGCGGGTAGCTCCTCGAGAACCACGGGACCAGGGGGAGATCGCACTCGCACTGGGGATGATGCTGCGCGCCGTCACCGAGGAAGTGCCGGTGGTAATCGGATTGGACCAGGCGCAATTTGCCGACGACCCATCGCTCGGCGCGCTGCGCGCCGCCATGGAGAGTCTCACCGACACGCGGGCCTTCCTGCTGCTGACCGCGGTCGCCGGCGATCCCGACACTCCCCGTCAGCTGATCGAGCTGCAAGCGCAGATCGGGCGCTCGCTCCCGGGTCAGGTCTTCACTCTTGAGGAGCTCGATGCCAAGGCAATGACCGATCTGGTGACCGCAATGGCGCCCTGGTGCGACGAGCCGTCGGCGCGCAACCGTCTGGTTCGCCGTCTCATGGTCGAAACGGCCGGCCGTCCACTCCTGGCCGTGGCGTTGTTGCGCAGTCTCTCGGAGAGTATCGCGCTGCGCGAGCGAGCAGTGGTCTGGCCCCCACCGGAAGAGACCTTCGAGAGCCTGCTACCGGTCGAAGTTCCTCAGCTGGTAAGGTCGGCCGTCCTCGCCCAGGTCGCTCGGCTCGATGCAAAATCGCGGATCCTTCTCGCCTCCGCAGCCATAGGAACCCGGGTCCTCGATCTGTCCCTGGTGGCCGCCCTGTCTGGTGATGCCGCAGGCGACCTCCCTTCCCAGCTGACGAGGCTCGAACAGCATCACTTCCTGGTGCTCGAGGGTGACCGCTACGCCTTCGCAACGCCGCTCATCCAGACGGTGGTCGAGCGTGCCATGCTCACGCCGGGGCAGGTGAGGGATCTTCGGCGGCGAGCTGTCGAGCTTCTCACCGGTCGGGTAGACCTTGCCTCTCGCGTGTTACGGGCGGAATTGCAGGTGCGGCTCTCACCGACACCCGAGACTTTTTCGGGATTGCTGGAAATCGCCGCCGATGCGCTGGCGGCGGGGGATCGAAGGACTGCCCGGCGCTGCCTGGTCAGCGCCGAAGCTTATGGCGCCGACCTACGGCAGGAAGACCGGGCGATCCTTGCGACGCTTCGGGCGCGTCTCGATGCCAGGGGAGGAGACCCGGTTACCGGGGCAGAGTCTTGAGGCTGAACTCCGCCGGCTTGCACCGCGGCTCCGCCGATGCTCTCAGGGCGGGTGCGCGGGGAGAAATCGGGGCACACTCGGTCGTTGTACCGGAACCGGGTGTCGTGCCGACTTGGACAACGTTGGGTTCAGTAGTAGAGCTACAGGCAGCGATCATCAGGGTTGCACCGATCCAAATCGATTGTTTGACCGACATAAGGCCTCCCAGGCCTGGCCGCAAAGCGGCGTGAAACGAGTGGTGGGATCAGCTTTCGAGGCCAAGCTAGACCGCGCCGGGCAAGCTCCAGTCAATCGGCGGGTCGGAAAAGTCAATCCGCTCATTTGTAAGCACTTGTGACACCGGACCCACTTCCTCCTTTGGTGTCTACCAGCTGGCTCGCGGAGCACTTGGGCCAGTCCCGGCTCCGGGTGCTGGATGCCTCATGGTACCTACCATC
>DATIOP010000172.1:0-4122 GCA_035472975.1 Gemmatimonadales bacterium | reverse complement strand
GCGATGACCGGCGCGCTGGCCTGCAGGTACATCAGCACCCCAAGCAGAAGCACCGCGTCGTAGACCTCACCGCCGGTCACCGCACCAAGGCTGCCAACCGAACCCTGGCACAAGGTCACGCGGTCCTGAACCTCGACAGGCTCGGCGGCTAGCGCAGCAAGGAAGATGCTGCGCATCGCCGGGTCGGGCTCGACCGCGAGCACCTGATGACCGGCACGGGCTAGCCGGATGGACTGCGTTCCCTGCCCGGCACCCACATCAAGCACTCGCGCCGATGGCATCCGCAGGTGCTTGTCGAGCTGGCGAGAGATCATTTCTTGACGCACTACGTTGCGGACGTTGCCCAGCCGGCCAAGCCAGGCGCTACGACCATCACCGAACGTGCTGTCACGGCCTGCGTCGCGACGCTCCAGGTCGCGAGGGTGCTCCATCGTAACGACCTTCCGCGCCTTATCACCGGTCCTCTTTGCCTTCCTCATCCGACACCCGGACACTCCTCTTCGCAACCTTCACATGCACTCGACAAAGCATCCGGCAACACCTGCAACCGCGACATGCTCACAGACTCCCAGAGCGCCACCAACTCATTTGTCACCCCGCGATTGGTTAAGCGCGGATCTGCCGACGCGCTGACAAGCGGCTCAGCTCGCCAGGGTGTGTCCGGGGCTTGCGCCCACTGGCACGACAACGACGCCCTGTCGACCCTAGGCGCCGCCGGTGCCTTTGATCGACGGGTGTTACTTCTCGGCCGTGCCGGGTTCCCTGCTGATGGACTCCTGATGGATGTCCGCGTAGGTGCGCGAGTCCTTGACCAGGTCGTCGCAGAAGGCAGCGACGTCGTTGCCGATGAGTTCCAGGACTCCCTTGCCGGCTGCGACGCCCTCCTCGAAGAAATCGACAATCCCTGAGAGCAGGCGCCCGTCAGGCAAGTCGATCGGCCCGACCTTGAATAGGTACCTCTGGATCTCCGTGTAGACGATCTGGTAGTCCGGCGGGAGCGCCTTGACCCGCGCCATGTGCGCCCGCCACTGCTTCTTGCCCTCGATGATTTCCTGGATGGCCACGTCAGCCTCCTAGCCGGCCCAATTTCCTGGCGACGTTCCTGTTCAACTGCTCGCGCCATCGGTCGCGATAGCTGCGGGCCCCTTCTCCGCCGGCCAGCGCCGCGCAGAAGCCCTCGATGTCATCGCCCAGCACCTCGTGAATGCTCTGCCCGTCCGCCGCTGTTTCTTCGAGCAGCCCCAGGACGCCGTCGAGGATCGGCATCAGGTTGCGGCCGGTGAAGCCCGCGTAGGGGAACAGGTGAACCTTGATCTGTTCCCACGCCGCCCGGTAGTCGGCCGGCATTGCCTCGGCCCGGGCTTCGAACGCCTTCCATTCCCTGGTGAGATCGCTGCCTGTCATGGTCTCCCAGAAGCTCATCTCCCGCCCTCCTTCAGCGTGTCGATTCGTGATGAGAGGTACTCCCATTTCGCCCAGAACGTCGCGAGTTCTCCGCGGCCCGCGTCGTTGAGCGCATAGAACTTGCGCGGCGGACCCATCCCCGATGGCCGTTTCGTCACCTGGACGAGCCCGTTCTTCTCCAGTCGCAGCAAGATGGTGTAGACCGTCCCCTCGATGACGTCGGCGAAGCCGAGCTCGTTCAGCCGGCGCGTGATGGCGTACCCGTAGGTCTCCTCGCGGCCGATGATTTCCAGCACGCAGCCCTCGAGCGTGCCCTTCAGCATCTCCGTCAGGTCGTCCATCGCGGGGTCCTCTTCGGTCTCCTGGTACTCCGTAGTACCGAGTACCACTATACGGTATCACAGAGTAGTGGAACGCCGACTACAGCGACCTCGGCGGGCCGGCCGGCCTAGGGCACGAGGTGCAGGCCATTCCGAGGCGGTTCAGCGCCGCTGTCGTGGCCGCCTGCCAGAGGGGTCAACGTGAGGCCAAATACGTGCTCTTGGAGTTCGCTGCTGCTGATGCCGATGGCAGCGGCGATGGTGGCCGGTGTCTCGCCATCCTCACGGATGGAGCGGAAGACCTTACTGAGCAGTTGGGAAGACTCCCGCGGGATGCCGTTCGGCTCGGAGCGCCGATACCCCAGGCGCGACAGTTGGACGCAGATAGCGCGGTAGCCCCAGTCAGTCAGCAGATCCAGCTCGTAGAGCCGGTGCGTCAGGGCCATTGCCGCCACCTTCCAGATGAGCTTGGCCTGCAAGATGCGGGTGGCGGTGGCGTCGCGCAGGCCTTGGGCTAGGACACTGCTTCGCGGCATTAGGAAGGCCGCGGCGAAACGATTGGCTTCTTGCTCGGCTGCAGGGCGGTTCAGTTCCTGATATTCGCCGTGGAGAACGAGGTGGCCTAGCTCGTGCGCGACGTCGAAACGGCCGCGCTCACCACTTTTAGCGGTACTCAGGAAGATGAACGGGCGAGCATGCCAGAACAGTGAATAGCCATCGAGTTCGTTGTTTTCCGCGGTGAGGGAGTAGATCCGCACGCCGTGGGCTTCGAGAAGGTGCAGCATGTTGGCGACCGGCCGCTCACCGAGTCCCCAGCGCGCGCGGACCACCTCTGCTGCCGATTCGGGAGGGTAGCCGGTCAGGCTCGGAATGTCTGGGGCAGGCAGCTTGAAGCGGGTGTCGATCCAGTCGTCGATGAGCAGTGCGACCCGGCCGGCACTGAGCGCCCGGTCCCGCTGCCGGGCCGTCATCTTGCTCAGTGCGCGGAAGCTGACCGCGTCCTGAGGAATCTCCTCCACGTCGGGACTGGCCAGGAAGGCTGGCGTGATCTCGAGGGCTTCGGCAAGCACGAGAAGTGTCTCCTCGGACGGCGTGTGGTGCCCGTTTTCGTACACGGACAGGCTGTGCGTGCTCAGCCCGGTGAGCTCAGCTAGCCTCGTCAGCGTCAGGCCGCGCCGCTTACGAGCGATCGCCAGCCGCGACGGGGTGAGCACCACAGTCCTCCTTCCCGAGTCAGCGCCGCGTGACCTCCACCACGACGTCATCGTCCAGGTCATCACGGCCCGGTGCCACCGGGTTGGTGAGACTGTCATCAAGGCGTGGGAAGACGGGGAGGATGATCCGCTCGGCCCAGCTAATGATCCGGCCGTCAGCGATGGCATCCGGCAGAGACAGTTCTACACGGAATCCTTCTTCATCGGCGTGATACAGCAGGAGCCAGGTCAGCAGGTCCCCAGAGATGTCATCCTGGGCGAGATCGAAGTCGCCGAAGTCTAGTGCGAGCTGCTCGTTGGTCTCGACCGCTTGCACGGTGGCGTCGCCCTTGAGGTACTTGGTAGCAGGTACCGCGTACTCCAGCCCGGTCAGCTCATCTCCTGTGGTCGCAACGATCGCGAAGTCGCCGCTGGGATGAATGGTCCGCGGCATATTACGCGGGTTATCGAACCGCCAGCCTGCCGGGATCAGTTCTTCGCGCAAGAACCGGTTCGTGCGTGCCCAGCGAGTCAGCCCTTCCATGATGGGTGGGTCGAGTTCGGTGCAGATGTTCGCCTCGGCATCGGCCCGGCGCACCACGCGCTCGATAAGCTCGGCACTCAAATCGAGTTCGGCCAGCCTGTCGACAGCTTCCCTGTCGATAGCGATCCTTACTCCCATCTACCTGACTTCCGTTCCAGCGGCGGCCAGCCCGCCACTTCACGAAACGCTACCTCAGATGAGGTTCAAAAACGTGAACCATGATCAGCGTGTCGCCCAAAGCTGCGAAACTGGCCGAGCTGAACGGTGGTCCAGGAAGTTGGTCGCCAAGGTGCTGGCTTGGTTGCCCCGCCTTTGTCGGTAGGTCTGATGCCGGCTTGAAATGGCTCGACCGAAGGCACGTTCAGCTCCCGTCCTGACGTGCCTTTCCGGTCTCCTTGATGTCGAGGCTAATGGTGGGCCAGCGAGCGGCCGACGAGAAGTGCCCCTGTACCGCGTCTACAGCATGTTGGAACCTACTGGAGCCAGAGCACAGGAGGCCTGAATGGCTGCATCCGTTCTGTATATGTCGATGTCACTCGACGGGTACATCGCCGGCCAGAACGACGAACCCGGCAACCCCGGCGGCGACCGCTTCATGCGGCTGCACGAGTGGTTTGTCACGCCGGACGGGGACTTCTACCGGCCGTCTGGGCCCGCAGGG
>DATIOP010000171.1:0-3496 GCA_035472975.1 Gemmatimonadales bacterium | reverse complement strand
GCGGCGGGACGGCTCGCCAGCCTCGATATCGTCTACGCCAAGTTCAACAGTCCGCTTTCCACACCGCCAACCCTGCTGACCGTCCTCCCGGTCCAGACGCCGGAACGGCCGAAGGGCGGGGTGCGGCCAGACTACATCCTCAAGCCCGGGGCGGACGAAATCCTGGAGCAGCTGTTGCCGCTCTACGTCCGGAACCTGGTGTACCGCGGGCTGGTCGAGACCGCCGCGTCGGAGCACGGCGCCCGTCGCACCGCGATGAAGAACGCGACCGACAACGCCGGTGAGATTTACGATCTGCTGAAGCGCACCTATAACCGCCAGCGCCAGGCCGCGATCACCCAGGAAATCGCGGAAATCGTCGGCGGAGCGGCGGCGCTCGAGGGCTAGGAGATTGCGGTCGATTTCAGATTGAAGATTGAAAGCTAACAGCTAACAGCTAACAGCTAACAGCTAACGGCTGACGGCTTTAGAAGTCCCACACTCAAGCGCGGAACGACGAGCACCCATGGCAACTGCAGCCCCAACCAAAAACATCGGCAAGGTCGTCCAGATCATCGGCCCGGTGCTCGATGTGGAATTCGAGCCGGAGAAGCTTCCGGAGATCTATAACGCGTTGCTGCTCGAGGATAACAGCGGCCCGCGGCCCATCCGGGTCGTCGCCGAGGTGCAGCAGCACATCGGACAGAACCAGGTGCGTGCCGTCGCCATGTCCAGCACCGACGGCGTGGTGCGAGGCACCAAGGTCGTTGACACCGGCGCGGCGATCGCGGTTCCGGTCGGGGATGCCGCACTGGGACGGATCCTCAACGTGCTGGGCGAGCCGGTCGACGGCGGCGCCCCGATTCCCGCGAGCAACGAGCGGTGGCCGATCCACCGGGAAACGCCCAAGTTCACCGACCTCGAGCCCAAGACCCAGATCTTCGAGACCGGCATCAAGGTCATCGACCTGATCGCGCCGTTCGTGAAGGGTGGAAAGATCGGCTTGTTCGGCGGCGCCGGCGTAGGGAAGACCGTCGTCATCATGGAGCTGATCAACAACGTGGCCAAGGGTCACGGCGGCAAGTCGGTCTTCTGCGGCGTGGGTGAGCGGACCCGTGAGGGCAACGACCTCTACCTCGAAATGGAGGAGTCGGGGGTCATCAAGAGCTGCGCCCTCATCTACGGCCAGATGAACGAGCCGCCCGGCGCCCGGCTTCGGGTCGGACTGTCCGGCCTCACCGTCGCGGAGTATTTCCGTGATGTCGAAGGCCAGGACGTGCTGCTCTTCATCGACAACATCTTCCGGTTCACCCAGGCCGGCTCCGAGGTTTCGGCGTTGCTGGGCCGGATGCCCAGCGCGGTGGGCTATCAGCCCACGCTCGCAACCGAGATGGGCGACCTCCAGGAGCGCATCACCTCGACCAAGAAGGGCTCGATCACCTCGGTACAGGCGATCTACGTGCCGGCTGACGACCTCACCGACCCCGCTCCGGCGACCGCGTTCGCGCACCTGGACGCGACGGTCGTGCTCTCCCGCGCAATCTCCGAGCTCGGCATCTATCCCGCGGTGGACCCGCTCGACAGCTCCAGCCGGATCCTGGATCCCCAGTTCCTCGGCCAGCGGCACTATAACGTCGCCATCGGCGTGCAGCGTACGCTGCAAAAGTACAAGAGCCTCCAGGACATCATCGCGATCCTCGGCATGGACGAGCTGTCGGAAGACGACAAGCTGGTCGTGGCCCGGGCCCGCCGGATTCAGCGCTTCCTGTCCCAGCCCTTCTTCGTGGCGCAGCAGTTCACCGGGTTCGAAGGCAAGTACGTGAAACTGGAGGACACGATCGAGAGCTTCGAGCGGGTGCTCTCCGGTGAGTTCGATGATTTGCCGGAGCAGGCGTTCTACATGGTGGGCGCCATCGACGAAGCGGTGGCGAAGGCCAAGAAACTCGCGAGCGCGTGATGCACGTCACGGTTATCAGCCCCGAGGCCTCGGTATTCAACGGCGAGGCGGATTCCGTCATCGCCCCGGCGTATGATGGCGAGGTCGGAATCCTGCCACGGCACGCTCCTTTCATGACGCTACTGGGGCGGGGTACCTTGCAGGTGCGCCGCGGCGCGGAGACGCTGCGGTTTGCGGTGCAGGGAGGATTTCTGCAAACAGTGAACAGCACCGTCAGGGTGGTGGCCGAACACGTTCAAGGAGACTCGCATGCGTCGTGAGCTTCTACTGTTCTTAGTAGCGGCAGGACTGGCGTCAACAGCGGGGACGCTGTCGGCGCAGACGCTAGGTACGCCGATTTTCATGGCGCCTATCCGCGCCTTTCAGAAACAGGAATTGGGTGGTTACCTCTCGGATCCCGGCGAAGGGGTGGGCATCGCCATCGAAGGCGAGTACCGGCGCTTCCGAAAGACTTTCGACTGGGGTATCCAGGGCGCCTACATGGACGCGGATGGCAGCGGCGACAACCTCGGCGCGATCGGTATTGACGCCCGCGCCGTCCTCGCGAAGCACAGCGAGGATTTCCCGCTCGACGCTGCCGTGACAGGCGGCTTTGGGGTTCTCTTTTCCGGCGGAAACACCGGGTTCCTCATTCCTCTCGGCGTTTCGCTCGGGCGGCAGATCCTGCTGGAAGAATCCAAGATCAGCTTCACCCCCTACGTTCACCCGGTCATTGCTCCGGCCTTCGGCGATCTGTTCAACGACGCGCAGTTTGGGCTGGGTCTCGGCGTGGATATCACCCTCACCAAGACGTTCGATGTCCGGGTGAGCGGTGCGGTAGGGGACTACGAAGGAGTGGGGATCGGCGTAGCGTGGCATAAGTGAGTTGCCCGCTGCCGGCCTGTTTCCCATCAGCCGTTCCCGTATGACACGACCCTCCTCGGCGTGGAGCCGAGGAGGGTTGTGCTATCAGGCCCGCTTCACGACGTCCGATCGTTGCCGACCAGATTGACGAACCCCGCGCGACACCGCTACCTTGCGCGCCGATTCGACTCGATTGCCCGGAGGTATTGATGCGGCGGTACCCGACAGTGCTTGCTGCGGCGTGCATGTTGCTCGCCGGTCCGCTCGAGGCGCAGGTCACCGGCCTCCCCACCCGCAATGCCGGCATTCCCAACGGCATCAGCATCGGAGCCGAAGTGGGCTTCCCCAACTCCGACTATGGCGATGGAACCGCGTACGGAGCACGGGGCGCGATCGGGTTCGGCACCATCGGACTCTCGGCGATCGTCTCCCACTTCGATCCTGAGGGGTCGGTCGGTGGCTACACCGCCCTCGGCGGCGACCTCAATCTCAAGGTCTTCGGCGGTCCATTGGTCCCGCTCTCCGTGACATTACAGGCTGGTGCTGAGTACGCCGACCCGTCGGGTCCGGGAACGGTCGTCCATGCGCCGATCGGCCTGGGTATCGCGCTCACAATTCCCAATCCCAACCTCGCCATCAGGCCCTGGATCGCTCCGCGGGTTGATGTCACCCGTGTCAGTGGAAATGTCGACGAGACCAACACCAACTTCGGACTCT